>NZ_JBSHMJ010000001.1:0-104196 GCF_053645265.1 Dietzia sp. NPDC055343
GCCCGGTCCCATTCCGAACCCGGAAGCTAAGCCTGCCAGCGCCGATGGTACTGCACTCGCGAGGGTGTGGGAGAGTAGGTCACCGCCGAACACAATTTGATAGACAGCGGGAGGGACACCACGTCCCTCCCGCTGTTTCTATTTGTCATGAATGTCTATCTGTAAACCCGAACCCGAGCCGGCACCCCGGCGGACGTAAGGTGAACGACGTGAACGAACCCCGGTCAGACAGCGCAGACCAGTCGCCCAGCCGCGGTGACCGCGACGTACCCCGTCGTGGTGACCGGGCCGAGACCTCCGGTCGACGGGACAACAGCTCCTACGGTGAACGTCGCGGCAATCGGTACGACGGCACCGACCGCGGCGCCGGCGATGGCGGAGCGCGTCGCGGCCGGCCGTCGGACGGTGAACATTCCGGCTCACGCGCCAGCGATGATCACCGGGGCGGCGGCGACCGTCGTGCCGCGGGCGCCCGCCGGGAGGACGGTCCTCGTCGTGACGGGGGCGGCCCCCGTCGTGCTTCCCGGCCGAACGACCACCGGGGCGGGTCGCGGACGCGGAGTGGCGGCGTCCGCTCCGAGGGCGACCGTCGGCACGCCGGAGACCGGCGCGAGGGTTCTGATCGCCGATATGGTTCGGATCGCTCCGGGGCGGGGCGTCCCGGCCAAGATGCACGGGCCGCGGCCCGAGCTGACGAGCCTGCGCTTCCCGAGGACATCGAGGCCGCGGATCTGGACATGGAGATCCGACGGGATCTCCGAAGCCTGGACAAGGCCAATGCCGAGATCGTGGCGAAGCATCTCGTCGCGGCGATGTTCTTCGTCGACGAGGACCCCACGCTGGCTCTGGCCCACGGTCGAGCTGCCAAGAACCGTGCCGGCCGCATCGGCGTCGTGCGGGAGACGCTGGGCGTACTGGCGTATCGCGCTGCGGAGTGGGCTGAGGCTCTCGGGGAGCTGCGTGCCGCTCGACGAATCTCGGGCGGCCCCGGACTGCTGGCCATGATGGCGGACTGCGAACGTGGTCTCGAGCGACCTCAGCGGGCTATCGAGATCGCCCGCGGTGAGGAGTCGCGCATGCTCGAGGGCGAGGATCTCGTGGAGCTCCGCATCGTGGAGGCCGGGGCCCGCGTGGACATGGAGCAGCTCGATGCGGCCCTGGTGACGCTGCAGGACGCCGGAGTGTCGGCGGAGGCGCAGGGTGAGTCCGCCGCGCGTCTCGACTACGCCTACGCCGAGGTGCTGCTCGCCGCGGGTCGCAAGTCCGAGGCCGCGGAGTGGTTCGGGTACGCGGTGGCGGCGGACCCGGAGCAGAACACCGACGCCGAGGCGCGACTCGCAGAGATGGGGGACTGATTCGGCGGTGAGTACGTCCAGCCTGTCCAGACTTCACGATGCTCTTCTCGTCGACCTCGACGGCACCCTGTTCCGGGGGAGTGAGCCCATTCCGGGTGTGGCGGAAGGTCTCGAGCAGTCCGGCCTTCCCGTCGTCTACGTGACGAACAACGCGAGCCGCGCCCCGGCGGATACTGCCGCTCACCTGCGGGACCTCGGCTTCGCGGCCGGGGCGGACGAGGTCATGACCAGCGCGCAGGCCGCGGTCGTCATGGTCGCGGCTCAGGTGCCTGCCGGTTCCAAGGTGCTCGTCGTGGGCCACGACAGCTTCCGGGACCTCGCGCGACAGGCGGGTTTCGAGGTGGTCCTGTCTGCGGATGACAATCCCGACGCCGTGCTTCAGGGACTTTCCAGGGAACTGACCTGGGGTGAGCTCGCCGAAGGCTGCCTCGCGATCCGCACGGGGGTCCCGTGGGTGGCCTCCAATACCGATGCGACCCTGCCGACCGAACGGGGACTGTTGCCGGGTAACGGTTCGCTCGTCGCCGCGATGGAGACGGCGACCGCCCGCAAGCCTCTGGTGGCGGGTAAGCCCGCGGCCGGGGTGCTCCGCGCCGCCGCCGACCTAGCCGGCTCGACGCGTCCGCTTGTCATCGGTGACCGTCTCGACACCGATATCGAAGGTGCCGTCGCAGCGGGTATGCCGTCGCTGATGGTCCTGACCGGAGTCCACGGTGCCACGGACCTGCTGTCGGCGCCGCCGGCTCGTCGGGCTACCCATCTCGCCCGGGATCTGACCGCGGTGAACGTGGAGGGCGAGGACTTCCTGATCGCCTCCGCAGCCGAGATCGGCGTGTCCGCCCGGGATGGGGTCCTCCATGTGGACTCGGTGCCCGATCACCTCGGGGATGTGCCGCTCGCCCGTTCCGTGATCCGGATGGCCTGGGCGCAGGATGTCGACCGTGTGGACGGCGATACCCCGGGCATCACGTCCCGGTTGACGGATGCGGGTTTCGTCGTCGGCTAGCGTGGAGTCGTGAGCTCTCCCGCACCGCACCCTCGACCCGGGCCCTCGGGGCCCGACATCGACGCGCTCCGCGTGGCATTCGACGACCTCCTCGTTGAGTCCGCAGGGCTGGCCGGCCAGAGCGGCGGTGAGGAGATCGGCGCCGTTCGAGACGACCAGGTGGCGGCACTCGATGCGGCGCACGAGTTGCTGTCCGACGCGCTCTCGGCACTGGACTCCCAACGCTGATGGCCGCACGCCGTATGCGACTCGACGCCGAGTTGGTCCGCCGAAAGATGTGCGACAGCCGGGAACGGGCAAGGGATCTGATCGCCGCCGGCCGGGTGATCGTCAATGGTGTGGCGGCGAGCAAGCCGGCGACCCAGGTGGAGCCCACCACCTCCATCGCGCTGACCGCCTCCGACGAACCCGACTGGGCCTCGCGCGGCGCCCACAAACTGCTCGGCGCCCTAGACGCCTTCGACGTCGTCGTCGACGGGGCCCGCTGCCTGGATGCGGGAGCGTCGACCGGTGGGTTCACCGACGTGTTGCTCAGTCGTGGGGCCGGCCGTGTCGAGGCCGTGGACGTCGGGTACGGCCAGTTGGTGTGGAGACTGAGGAGCGACGAGCGCGTCGGTGTCCACGACAAGACAAACGTTCGATCGCTCACCCCCGAGGACATCGGGGGACAGGTCGACCTCGTGGTCTCGGATCTCTCGTTCATCTCTCTGGCCCTGGTCCTGCCGGCGTTGGCCCGCTGCGTGCGCCCGGAAGGAGTCCTGCTGCCCATGGTCAAGCCCCAGTTCGAGGTAGGACGCGACAGGGTCGGGCAGGGAGGAGTCGTCCGCGATCCGGCGCTGCGGATCGAGGCGGTGACCGAGGTCGCCAGAGTCGCTGCGGAGAACGGGCTCGAGGCGATGGACTGCGTTGCGAGCCCACTGCCCGGCCCGTCGGGCAACGTCGAGTACTTCCTGCACTTGCGTAAGGTCGACGCCGGACAGACCGTGGAATGTGGTGACTCCGCGGTGGCCGCGATCCGTAAGGCTGTAGAGGAGGGGCCCAGATGAGCACATCGGAGCCGTCAGGCCAGGGTCGTCGGATCCTGCTCGAGCCAAACTTCGGCCGCCCGGACATCGTGGCGACCGTGGCGCAGGTCGTCGAGGCGTGTGCGGGACACGGGATCGCCGTGCGGATGCTGGAGGACACCAGTGCTCATGTGGCCACCGGTATCGGCGTGGAGACGGTTCCGGACACGCCGGACGCTGCGGACGGGTGTGAACTCGTCCTGGTGCTCGGGGGTGACGGGACCTTCCTCAGGGCCTGCCAGTACGCCAACGCGGCAGACGTGCCGGTGCTCGGGGTGAACCTCGGGCACATCGGCTTCCTCGCCGAGTCAGAGGTCGAATCCCTCAGCGGTGTGGTCGAGCAGATCGCCGCCCGCGACTACCGGGTGGTCGAGCGGATGACCGTGGAGGCGACCGTTATCCACGGCGACGAGGTACTCGGTCGGGACTGGGCGCTCAACGAGGTCAGCATCGAGAAGACCTCCCGTCAGGGGGTGCTCGAGGCATCGGTGGAGATCGACGGCCGGCCGGTGAGCGACTTCGGATGCGACGGCATGCTCGTCTCCACCCCGACCGGCTCCACGGCGTACGCGTTCTCCGCCGGCGGTCCCATCGTGTGGCCCGAACTCGACGCGATCCTCGTCGTCCCGAACAATGCCCACGCGCTGTTCGCCCGCCCGATGGTGGTCGCTCCCACCTCGCGGGTCGCGGTCGAGACCGGCGTGCGGTCCGGTTCTTCGGCGGTGGTGCTCGACGGGCGCCGGACGATCGACGCGCCGGCGGGTAGCCGGGTCGAGGTAATCCGAGGTCGGCGGCCGGTCAAGTGGGTCCGACTGGACGAATCACCGTTCACCGACCGGCTGGTGACGAAGTTCGAGCTTCCCGTCACAGGGTGGCGCGGGCGGTCAGGTGTCCGTCCCCTCGCCTAGGGTGGGTGCGTGCTCACGGAACTCCGGATTAGCGGCCTCGGCGTCATCGACGAGGCCGTCGCCGACTTCTCGCCCGGCCTGTCGGTTCTCACCGGGGAGACCGGGGCGGGAAAGACGATGGTGGTCACGGGCCTGAGGCTGCTGGCTGGCGGCCGCGCCGACCCCGGTCGCGTACGCCGTGGTGCGGACAAGGCGCTCGTTGAAGGCCGGTTCGACCTCACGGCGGCTTCCACGATGGACGAATCCGATCGGCGGGAACTCGACGGACTGCTCGAGGACTCGGATGCCGAGTTCGATGAGGACGGCAGCGTCATCGCCGTGCGGCGCGTAGGTGCTGACGGTCGCTCGCGCGCCCGGCTCGGGGGCCGATCGGTTCCCGCCGGGACCCTGGGACGCTTCTGTGCCCCGCTGCTCGCGGTTCACGGACAGAATGACCAGCTTCGCCTGCTGCGGGCGGATCATCAGCGTGATGCCGTCGACACCCATGGCGGGGACGCGGCCAGGGCTGCCCTCGAGGCCTATCGCGAGACCTTCCGCCGCTGGCGCCGGGCCGAGGCGTCGCTGGCCGAACGCACGGGCAGAGCCCGCGAGCTCGCGCGCGAGGCGGATCTGTTGCGGATGGGGCTCGAGGAGATCGACGCGTTGGCCCCGCAGTCGGGCGAGGGCGCCGAACTCGACGCGCTCATCCGTCGGCTCACCGATTCGGAGGAATTGCGGGAGATCGCCGGCCGGGCACACGAGGCCCTCGCCGGCGACGGCGAGACCGCGGAGCCGATGGTCGGGGTCCTCGATCAGCTCCGTCAGCGGCTGTCGGGCGCTGACGACCCGGCGCTTGATCCCATCGCCACCAGCATCGGCCAGGCCGTGGCGGCCCTCGGCGACGCAGCCACCGAACTCGGCCTCTACCTCGCTGAACTCCCGGTCGATGCGGCGGATCTCGACTCGGCGCTCGAGCGCCGGCACGATCTGCGGGCATTGACCCGCAAGTACGGCACCGATGTCGACGACGTGATGGACTGGGCCGAGAAGGCCAGGGTCCGGTTGACCGAGGTCGACACCTCGGACTCCGCGGTCGCCGAGCTCGAGGCCACCGTCGCGCGGCTGGCCGCCGAGCTGGCCGACCGGGGCGCAGCGCTGACGGACGTGCGGCGTGCAGCGGGCGCGGACCTCGCGGACCGCGTCTCCGCCGAAATGGCGGACCTGTCGATGGGCGGAGCGCGGCTCACGGTCCGGGTCACCCCTTCAGGGGACGGCCTGGAAGGGGCGACCGAGTCCGGTCTCGACGATGTCGTCCTCGAGCTGGACGGCCCCTCGGGCGCGGTGCCGCTGGGCAAGGGGGCGTCCGGAGGCGAACTCTCTCGCGTCATGCTCGCCCTCGAGGTGGTGCTCGCCGAGCGCTCCGGGGGAGGGACCCTGGTGTTCGACGAGGTCGACGCGGGGGTCGGCGGACGAGCGGCGCTGAGTATCGGTAAGCGTCTGGCCAGGCTCGCCCGAACCCATCAGGTCATCGCTGTCACGCACCTCGCACAGGTGGCCGCCTACGCGGACACCCACCTGGTCGTGCACAAAGACTCCGACGCGGACGCGGGCGACACCGTGGTCTCGGGCGTCCGTGCGGTCGCCGATACCGACCGGGTCACCGAGCTGGCACGGATGCTGGCCGGCATGGAGGACACGGACACCGGGCTCGCCCACGCCCGCGAGCTGCTGGAGACCGCCCAGAGCCAGAAGTCTCAAGCTCTGGTCGACCGTTAAGCCGACACGCCGGGTCGACCTCCCTGTTCACAGGAATCACACGCGTGATACTCGTGCACATGAAGATGTCGGGTCTGCTCAACCGTCGTTCCAATGATCTCGCCGGTGTCGTCGGTGCTGTCCGCCAGGTCCCCGCGGGGGCACCGGCTCCGAAGAGGCTCGGCGGCAAGGACGTCGTCGTGCTGGACCTCAACCGCACGTCCGCTGCGACCGCCCGGGCGCTGGTCGACGCCGGGGTGGCCGCGGTCGTCCACGTCGCTCGTCCGGGAGAGGAGATGTTGCCGCGCGCGGCATTCCGCATCCTCGCCGGATCCACGGTGCCGGTGATCGAGGACGCGGACCTGTCCGAGGTGGCGGACGGCACCCGTGTCCGCATCGACGAGGGCGTGGTCTACGCGGTCAAGACCGACGAGGAACTGGCCACCGGACGCGAGGCCGACTCGACCGATCTGCTCGCCGAGGTCGACGCGGCAGAGAGCTCCTACGTCGAATCCGCGCTGGCTCACCTGGCCAATTCCACCGAGTTCCTGAGCATCGAGCACCAGCTCCTCCTGGACGGGGAGGGGCTACCGGAGATCGACGTGGACTTCGTCGACCGTCACGTGGTGGTGGTGACCGGCTCGGAGGCCTCGAAGGATCAGTTGGCGGACCTCAAACCGTTCATCCGCGAGTACCGGCCCGTCCTGGTGGGTGTCGACGGCGGCGCCGAGTTGCTGCGCGCAGCGAAGCTGACCGCCGATCTCGTCGTCGCCACCCCCACCGCGGTCTCCGACGAGGTTCTCACCGACGGCGCCGTCCTCGTGGTGCCCGCGGATCGCGACGGTCGCGCGGAGGGCCTGGAGCGCATCTCCGAGCTGGGGATCGGTGCGACGACCTTTCCCGCCGCGGCGACCGCCCGCGACATGGCGCTGCTGCTCGCCTACCACGGCGGCGCCGAGATGATCGTCGCCACCGGCGAGGCCCGGGGGCTCGAGAACGCCTTCGGCGCGTCGTCGTCCCCGTCGTCGACCATGGTGGACACCACCGTGGCGTCCCGCCTTGTCCATGCCGAGGCCTGCGCGACCCTCTACCGCTCGCGTGGTGCCGGGATCGGCCTGGCGCTGGTCGTGCTGGCCGCTCTCGTCGCCGTCGCGGTGGTGGTGCTCATGCGCGATTCCGCGCAGGACCTGCTCGTCTGGGCTGTCGAGAGCTGGAACTCCTTCGCGCTGTGGGTCCAGGGGCTCATCCGGTGATCTCCCTGCGTCGCCACGTCCTCACCCTGGTCGCGGTCTTTCTCGCGCTCGCGGTGGGGGTGGTACTCGGATCGACGTCCGTGGCGACGTCCATCCGGGACGCGGTGGTCGACAGGGAGGAGACGACCGCCGGGCAGCTCGAGGCCGCCCAGCGGGAACTGGACCAGAGCCGACTGGCGAACGATCGACTCGGCGCCCTGGCCGCCGATCTCACCCCCGCTGTGGTCGACGGTCGACTCGCGGACCGGCCTGTGCTCGTCGTGGTGGCCCCCGGTGCTTCGGCCGAGGACGTCGACGCGGTCACCGAGGCGATCTCCCTGGCGGGTGGGATAGATGCCGGCCGGATCCGACTGACGGACCGGGCTGTCGACCCGGAGGCCGACTCCGAGTTGGCGGCCCTCGTGGCCAATCTCCCCATCGGGGACGCACCCGCCGGGGACGCCGACATGGGAGCCCAACTGGGTACGGCTCTCGGGCGGGCCGGCCTTCTGCGCGGCGAGGACGCCGAGCCGCACCTCGACGACGAGGACCGGGCGACAGTGCTCACCACGTTGGCCGACGCGGAGATGATCGCCTACGAGCCGGGGACCATCCGTCCCGGCCAGCTGGCCGTGCTCGTGACAGGGCCCGGGGGCGACGAGGCGGCTGCTGTGCGGACCGCCTCCCTGGCCCGGACGCTCGACAGCGAGGGCGCAGGCGTGGTCGTGGCGAGCGCGATCGGTGCCGGGGCGGGTCAGGACGCCGTCCTGGTACTCCGGTCCTCGGGGCAGGAGGACGCGTCGACCGTGGACAACGCGGGCACCGCGGCCGGGCGCCTGGCCACGGTCCTGGCGCTGGCGGAACAGCTCGAGCGCGGGCAGGGTGACTATGGCCTGCGACACGATGCGACCGCTGCGGCGCCGTCGCTCCCCCCGACGCAGACTCGGTGATAGCCTGAAGCCCCGTGGGGTGCACCGGAGCCGCACCAGCTTTCATCCATTCCGGAGTCTTGACACGGGAGTCCCCTTGGCACTGAACCGAGCCGGATCGCGGTCCGCGACCAAGCATATTTTCGTCACCGGTGGCGTGGCGTCGTCGCTGGGCAAGGGGCTCACCGCCTCGAGTCTGGGGCAGTTGCTCACCGCCCGCGGGCTCCGGGTGACCATGCAGAAGCTCGACCCGTACATCAATGTCGATCCCGGTACGATGAACCCGTTCCAGCATGGTGAGGTGTTCGTCACCGAGGACGGCGCGGAGGCGGACCTCGACCTCGGACACTACGAGCGGTTCCTCGATCGGGATCTGAGCGCCAATGCCAACGTGACCACCGGTCAGGTGTACTCGGCGGTCATCGCCAAGGAGCGTCGCGGCGAGTATCTCGGCGACACCGTGCAGGTGATCCCGCACATCACGGATGCCATCAAGGAGCGCATCATCGCGATGGGCGCCCCCGACGCCGAGGGCCGGACCCCGGACGTGGTGATCACCGAGGTCGGTGGGACCGTCGGCGACATCGAGTCGCAGCCGTTCCTCGAGGCATGCCGGCAGGTGCGCCACTCGGTCGGCCGCGAGAACATCTTCTTCCTCCACGTCTCCCTGGTGCCGTACCTCGCGCCGTCCGGTGAGCTCAAGACCAAGCCCACCCAGCACTCGGTGGCAGCCTTGCGCTCGATCGGCATCGTGCCGGACGGGCTGGTGCTGCGATGCGATCGTGACGTCCCCGACGCGCTCAAGGCCAAGATCGCGCTCATGTGCGACGTCGACCTGGAGGGTGTGGTCTCCACCCCTGACGCGCCGAGCATCTACGACATCCCCAAGGTGCTGTTCTCCGAGCACCTGGACACCCACGTGATCCGCAAGCTCAACCTGCCGTTCCGCGACGTGGACTGGACCGTCTGGGGCGACCTGCTCGCGCGCGTGCACGAGCCGCGCGAAGAGGTCGAGATCGCTCTTGTCGGCAAGTACATCGACCTGCCGGATGCCTACCTCTCGGTCACCGAGGCCCTGCGTGCGGGTGGCTTCGCCCACCACGCCCGGGTCAACATCCGGTGGGTCGAGTCCGACGTCTGCGCGACCGAGGCGGGCGCGCGGGAGGCACTGCGGGGCGTCGACGGCATGCTGATCCCCGGCGGGTTCGGTATCCGTGGCATCGAGGGCAAGCTCGGCGCCATCTCGTGGTCGCGCAAGAACCGCATCCCGTTGCTCGGGCTGTGCCTGGGCCTGCAGTGCTCGGTCATCGAGGCCGCCCGCTCGGTCGGGCTCGAAGATGCCTCGTCCACCGAGTTCGAGCCGGACACCCAGCACCCGGTGATCTCGACGATGGCCGATCAGGTCGACGCGGTGTCCGGCAACGCGGACCTGGGCGGCACGATGCGACTGGGCGCCTACCCGGCCGTTCTCGGCAAGGGCTCCCTCGTGGCGGAGGCCTACGGTGCCACGGAGATCTCCGAGCGCCACCGTCACCGCTTCGAGGTCAACAACGCCTACCGCGACAAGGTCTCCGAGTCGGGTCTGCAGTTCTCCGGCACGTCCCCGGACGGCCACCTGGTCGAGTTCGTCGAGTACCCGCGTGACCAGCACCCGTTCTTCGTGGCCACGCAGGCCCACCCGGAGTACAAGTCCCGGCCCACCCGTCCGCACCCGCTGTTCGCGGCGTTCATCAAGGCTGCGTTGGACTACGAGAACGAGATGCGTCTGCCCGTCGAGCCGTGGCGCGAGGGTCAGCAGGGCGAGACCGCCGTGGCGGACGACGACGGCTGAGCCATGTCGGATCCAGGTACTCCCGGTTCGCATGACTACCGGACGGTGGCGAGTCGCGAGATCTTCGACGGCCGCGTCGTCCGCCTGCGCGTCGACACCCTGACCATGCCGGGCGGGGGCACCGCGGACCGGGAGATCTGTGGCCATGACGACGCGGCGGCCGTAGTCGCGCTGGACTCCGAGGGGCGGATCGTCCTGGTCCGCCAGTACCGCCACGCCGTGGGAGAACGCCTGTGGGAGCTGCCCGCAGGCCTGTGCGATGTCGAGGGCGAGCCGCCGGTGGAGACCGCGCGGCGCGAACTCGTCGAGGAGGCCGGGGTCGAGGCCGACGACTGGCGGTCGGTCGTGGAAATCGTCCCGTCCCCGGGTTTCAGCACCGAACGTGTCCACGTCTACCTGGCCACCGGCCTACGTGACGTCGGTCGGCCGGAGGCCCGGCACGAGGAGGCGGACATGGAGGTCACGCGCATGCCGCTGGCAGACGCCGTCGACGCGGTCCTGGACGGTCGGATCGTCAACGGCATCGCCGTGGCGGGCATCCTCGCGGCCCGGACGCTGCTCGACCGAGCCTGACGGCTCGTCAGAGCATGGTCGAGACGGTGACCGTGGAGTCGCAGATCCGCGGGTATCTCGATCACCTCGTCGTCGAACGGGGGGCCTCGACCCACACCCTCGCCGCCTATAGGCGCGACCTCGACCGGTACCGGCGGCACCTCGACGCGGCGGGGGTGACGGACCTCGGGGCGGTGAGCGAGTCCCACGTCGAGGACTTCCGCACCGCCCTGTCCACCGCGGACCCCGAGGCCGGCCGTCGAGCACTCGCGCCCAGCTCGGTCGCGCGGGCACTCGCGGCGGTGAGGGGCCTGCACCGTTTCTCGACACGGGACGGGGCGACCCCCGTCGACGCGGCTGCGGCGGTCACACCCCCCAGCCCGCCCCGCAGGCTCCCCAAGGCCGTACCGGTGGACCGGATGATCGCGATGATCGAGGCCGCCGGCGGGACGGAGACCGATACCGAGCCCGCCCGCCTTCGTGACCGCGCCATGCTCGAGTTGCTCTACGCCTCCGGGGCACGCGCCGCCGAGCTGATCGGACTGGACGTCGATGACCTCGACGGACTCGACCGGCCCGAGGGGGGTGCGGTGATCCTGCGCGGAAAAGGCGGTAAGGAACGCATCGTGCCCCTGGGGCGGCCGGCGTGCGAGGCGGTGAACGCCTACCTCGTGCGGGCCAGGCCCGCACTGGCGGTGAAGGGCGGAGCCGCCCTGTTCCTCAACACCCGCGGCGGCCGTCTCTCCCGACAGACACTGTGGAACGTCGTGTCCGCTGCGGCGCGACGCGCGGGCTTGGCAACCGATGTCTCGCCGCACTCTTTCCGGCACTCGTTCGCCACCCATCTTCTCGACGGCGGCGCGGACATCCGGGTGGTCCAGGAGCTCCTGGGACACTCGTCGGTCACCACGACCCAGGTGTACACGCTCGTCACCGTCGACACGCTGCGCGAGGTCTGGGCCGAGTGTCACCCGCGGGCACGGTAACGTGGCCGGGGATACGGCCCGGGTGCGGGTGAGGGCGACGAGAGGAGACGCGGGTGGCGCAGAACACTGGGGCGATGGACCCCGCACTGTTCTCCCGCGCGGAACTGTTGGGAGCCGACGACCCGGCAGCAGGTGAGGGTTTCTCCGCGATCCCCGACCCCGAGCCGCTCACCACGCACGGCCCGGCGATCGTCCTGTCGATGTGCAACCAGAAGGGCGGCGTCGGCAAGACCACCAGCACCATCAACCTCGCGGCCGCGCTCGCCGAGTACGGGCGTCGGGTGCTCGTGGTGGACCTCGACCCGCAGGGCGCGCTCTCCGCGGGGCTGGGGATCCGGCACCACGAACTCGAGTTGACCGTCTACAACCTGCTGGTCGACTACAGCGTCTCCACGGAGGAGGTGCTGGTGCGCACTCGGGTCGAGGGCGTGGACCTCATCCCGGCCAACATCGACCTGTCGGCGGCCGAGATCCAGCTGGTCAACGAGGTCGGGCGCGAGCAGGCCTTGGGTCGGGCGCTGTACCCGGTGCTGGACCGCTACGACTATGTGCTGGTCGACTGCCAGCCCTCGCTCGGACTGCTCACGGTCAACGCGCTGGCCTGCTCCGACGGCGTGCTCATCCCCATGGAGTGCGAGTACTTCTCGCTGCGTGGTCTGGCACTGCTCACCGACACGATCGACAAGGTGCGCGATCGGATCAACCCGCGCCTGCACCTGACGGGCATCCTCATCACCATGTTCGACCGCCGCACCGTCCACGCGCGCGATGTGCTGGGTCGGGTGGTCGAGGTGTTCGGCGACAAGGTCTTCGACACCCTGGTCACCCGGACCGTCCGGTTCCCGGAGACGACCGTGGCCGGCGAGCCCATCACGACGTGGGCGCCGCGTTCGGGCGGCGCCCAAGCGTACCGGGCGCTGGCCCGCGAGGTCATCCAGCGCGGTAGATGAGCGGCCCGGTGTCCGACGTACAGGCCCCTCAGGGGGAGGGGACACCGACGGTCGACGAGGCGGTCGCTCCGGGGGAGGCGGTCGCCCGCGCTTTCACCGTTCACCTGACCAACTTCACGGGCCCGTTCGACCTGCTCCTCAAGCTGATCGATTCCCGCCGCCTCGACGTGACCGAGGTGGCGCTCCACGCCGTCACCGACGAGTTCATCGCCCACACGCGGCAGCTGGGGGCGGAGGCCGGACTCGAGGAGGTCACCGAGTTCCTCGTGGTGGCCGCGACGCTGCTCGATCTCAAGACCGCGCGCCTGGTGCCCTCGGGTGAGGTCCAGGACCCGGAGGACCTGGCACTACTGCAGGCCCGCGATCTGTTGTTCGCCCGGCTACTGCAGTTCCGGGCGTTCCGGCGGGTCGCCGAACTGTTCGCCGAACTCGATCGCACCGCGCGCCGCGCGTACCCGCGGACCGCGGGCCCGGACGAGGAGTTCCTGGGCCTGCTGCCCGAGGTCGAGCTGGGGGTGGATGCAACCCAGCTCGCCACCATCGCCGCGGTGGCGTTTCGGCCGCGCCCGGTCGACGAGGTGGGTGTGGCGCACGTCCATGCGCCCGCAGTGTCGGTGCCGGAACAGGCGGGCCGGGTCCTGGAACTGTTGCGGTTCCGGGGGCACGGGGAGTGGGTGGACTTCCGTGAACTCGTCTCCGGGTGTGAGGAATCCCTCGTCGTCGTCGCACGCTTTCTGGCGCTGTTGGAGTTGTACAGGGCGCGGGCGGTCGCGCTCGCCCAGGACGAGGCGCTGGGCGACCTCCTGGTGAGTTGGACGGGCGAGGAGGCCGACGAGGTGACGCGGGGAAGGGACGAGTGGACGTGAGTGACGACGACGACAACGCCGGAGCCCCCGGCACGGACACGGGCCTGGCGGCGGACCCGGATCCCGATGCTCCGCCCCTGCGCGCTCGACTGGAGGCGCTGCTGCTGGTGGTGGACCAACCCACGCCGGAGTCGGCACTGGCCTCGGCCGCCGGTGCATCGGTCGGTGAGGTGGACGCCGCGCTGCGGGCCTGGCGCGATGAACTGACGGCGACGGGCAGCGGGATGGATCTGCGACGCACGGGCGAGGGGTGGCGCCTCTACACCCGTCGCGAGCTCGCCCCGTATGTAGAGCGGCTCCTGACGGACGGCACGCGGTCCACGCTCACCCGCGCGGCGCTCGAGACCCTCGCGGTGATCGCCTACCGCCAGCCGGTCACGCGTTCACGCATCGCGGCGGTGCGCGGCGTCAACGTCGACGGCGTGATGCGGACCCTCGTCGCGCGCGGATTGGCCGTGGAATGCGGCACTGACGCCGATACCGGGGGCATCCTGTATAGGACCACGGAGCTATTTCTGGAAAGATTGGGCCTCGTGTCGCTCGATGAGCTTCCGGACATCGCCCCGTTGCTACCGGACGTCGACCTGGTCGATGAGATGAGTGACGATCCCGCGGAGGATCCGCGGATCCCCGTGGGGCGGCGCCGGACGTCGGCGACCGCACCCGAAACCGAACCCGACCACGAAGAGATGTGACATCCCCATGACTGAATCCGCTGGCCGAGAAGGCGCACCGGTCCGGCTCCAGAAGATCCTCGCCCAGGCAGGTGTGGCCTCCAGGCGCGCCTCCGAGGACCTGATCGCGAGGGGAAGGGTCGAGGTCAACGGCCGGGTCGTCCGCGAGATGGGCATCAAGGTCGATCCCGCGACCGCGGTGATCCGCGTGGACGGCACGAGGATCGTCCTCGACGACACCCTGGTCCACCTCGCCCTGAACAAGCCGCGCGGCTACCACACCACGATGTCCGACGAGCGGGGACGGCCCTGCGTGGGCGACCTGGTCGCGGACCGCATCGACGCGGGGCAGCGACTGTTCCACGTGGGTCGGCTCGACGCCGACACCGAGGGCCTGCTCCTGGTCACCAACGACGGAGAGCTGGCGCACCGGCTCATGCACCCGTCGTACGAGGTGTCCAAGACCTACATGGCGACCGTGACCGGTGTCGTGGGCAGGGGAGTGGGTAAGCAGCTGCGGGACGGTGTCGAGCTGGAGGACGGCCCGGCGAAGGTCGACCAGTTCTCACTACTCGACGTCCACGACGGCAAATCGCTCGTCAAGGTGGTCCTGCACGAGGGACGCAAGCACATCGTCCGCCGGATCCTCGCCGAAGTGGGGCACCCGGTCGAGGCGCTGGTGCGGACCAGGTTCGGCGCGGTGGCGCTCGGTGACCAGCGCGCGGGGAGCTTTCGCAAGCTCAACCGTAAAGAGGTCTCCGACCTGTACGCGGCGGTGGGGCTGTGAGCGCGTCACGTCCGAGCCGCCGTATCGCGATCGACGGGCCCGCCGGAACGGGCAAGTCCACGCTCGCACGTACCCTCGCCGGGCGTGTCGGTGGTGCCTATCTCGATACCGGCGCGATGTACCGGGTGGCGACCCTGCACGTGCTCCGTGAGGGGATCGACCCCGAGGACGGCGAGGCGGTGAGCGCCGCGACCGCGGATCTCCCGCTGGAGATCGGTACCGACGCCGGGGCCGAGCGGATCCTGCTGGATTCCGAGGACGTGAGCGAGGAGATCCGGACTGCCCCCGTCACCGCGAACGTCTCCGCGGTGTCCGCAGTCGCGCAGGTGCGGGAGAATCTCGTGAGGTTGCAGCGCCGTCTCGCGGCCGGCGGCGGCACCGTGGTCCTCGAGGGCCGGGACATCGGGACTGTGGTCCTGCCCGACGCGGAGGTGAAGGTGTACCTCACCGCCAGCCCCGAGGTGCGGGCCCGGCGGCGTACCGATCAGGACCGGGCCGCAGGACGCGCGGCCGAGTACGACGAGGTGCTCGCCGCGGTCATCGAGCGCGACCGCAAGGACTCCACGCGCGCGGCGAGCCCGCTTCGGCCGGCGGCCGACGCCGTGGTGATCGACACCTCAGACCTCACCCTCGAGGAGGTGCTCGACCGCCTGGTCGCGCTCGCCGAGGGAACCGAGGCGTCGCAGGGCGCCACCGTAGAAGGGAACGCACAGTGACCGGCACCGAGGATTTCGACCTGCCCACCGGCCCGGCCGAGGAGACCGTCGAAGACGGGTGGAGCGACGAGACCGACTGGGAGTCGATCGCGGCCGAGTACGCGGACCAGATCGGGACGGAGGCCGAAGGCGTCGAGATCCTGCCGACCGTCGCGATCGTCGGCCGGCCCAACGTCGGAAAGTCCACCCTGGTGAACCGGATCATCGGACGGCGTGAGGCGGTCGTCGAGGACGTTCCCGGCGTGACCCGGGACCGCGTGTCCTATGAGGCGCTGTGGAACGGCCGGGCGTTCATGGTGCAGGACACCGGCGGCTGGGAGCAGGACGCCAAGGGGATGCACCGGTCGATCGCCCAGCAGGCGGAGATCGCGATGGGGACCGCCGACCTCATCGTGTTGGTGTGCGACGGCACCGTGGGGATCACCTCTGGGGACGAGACCGTCGCCAAGTCGTTGCGCCGGTCCGACACCCCCGTGATCCTCGCGGTGAACAAGGTCGACAGTGAGAAGGCGGAGCTCGAGTCCGCCGAGTTCTGGGCGCTGGGCCTGGACCAGCCGTATGCACTCTCGGCCGCGCACGGACGGGGCACGGGCGACCTCCTGGACGCGATCATGAGCGGGTTGCCGTCCAAGGCGACGATGCGGGAGGTGACCGACGTCCCCCGACGCGTCGCGCTGGTGGGCAAGCCCAACGTGGGCAAGTCCAGTCTTCTCAACAAGCTCACCGGCGAGGACCGCTCGGTGGTCGACAACGTCGCTGGCACGACGGTGGACCCGGTGGATTCGCTGGTCGACCTCGGTGGCCGGACCTGGCGATTCGTGGATACCGCGGGCCTGCGCCGAAAAGTCAATCAGGCCTACGGACACGAGTACTACGCGTCCCTGCGGACCCGCGGCGCGATCGAGGCGGCCGAGGTGGTCGTGTTGCTCCTCGACGCCTCCGAGCCGATCACCGAGCAGGACCTGCGGGTCATCTCGATGGTCGCCGACGCCGGGCGCGCATTGGTGATCGCGTTCAACAAGTGGGACCTCGTCGACGAGGACCGGCGTTACGACCTCGACCGGGAGATCGACCGCGAGCTGTCCAAGGTTCTGACGTGGGCGCATCGCGTCAACATCTCCGCCCAGACGGGACGGTCACTGGCCAAGTTGGTCCCCGCGATGGAGACGGCCCTGGAGTCGTGGGACAAGCGGATCCCGACCGGACCGCTCAACACGTGGATGAACGAGGTCGTGGCGGCCACGCCTCCCCCGATGCGGGGTGGGCGTCTGCCCAGGATCAGGTTCTGCACCCAGGCGACCACCCGGCCGCCCACGTTCGTGTTCTTCTCGACCGGGTTCCTCGAGGCGAATTACCGCCGATTCCTCGAGCGACGGCTGCGGGAGACCTTCGGGTTCGACGGTTCCCCGGTGCGCGTCAATGTGCGGGTCAAGGAACGCCGACAGCGGAAGTGACCCCGATTTCCAGTTGCGACCGGGGGTGCGATACTCTGTTGCAGTCGCCGCGGTGAGAGCCGCGGGAGACGGGCTGTGGCGCAGCTTGGTAGCGCACTTGACTGGGGGTCAAGGGGTCGCAGGTTCAAATCCTGTCAGCCCGACACTAAAGCCCTGGTGGGAATTCCCGCCAGGGCTTTTTGTCATTCCTGCGCGTGAGGCGAATTCTGGGGACGTTGCAACACCTGAGTGCATTTGAGATGTTGCGTTGTGGCTGTTGAGGGCTCTTCTTGGGAGTGTCCGTCGGCGCATTCGCGCACTTGGCCGGTGGCGGCGGCGTAGCGGCATTCGACCGGTGATGAGCGTGCCGCGATCAGGGCTGCTTTGGCGTCGGGAATGGAATCGATGGATGTTGCTCGCGCGGTCGGTGCCAGTTCGTCGTTGGAGTATCGGGCCGGGATGGCTGCCGGGCTGTGAGTACGCCACCCAGAGGGATGACTCGTACGTCCATGGCCGAGCGGTGCGGGTACCACTTGTTGCGGGCTCGAGCGATGGATCGTCGCCGAGCTGCCGTGCCGGTTGAACCGACCTCGGCGTCTTCGGCCCTGTGGATCTCGAGCACGTAGCCCAGGAGCACAACGGCCGCCCCTGCACGACCCTGAACCTAGACACACCCGCCGGGCGGATGCGAGACCTTTCAGCCTCAGTTTAGGGATCATCGCGCTGCGACGATCTATAGAACCCACGTGACCGTTGTGTCCCGGGTGCAGATGGAACCCGATCCGCGCCACAGGATCTCGAGGTGGCGTGGTCGGCCAGCAGAGGCGTGAGCGGCGCCCAAGTCTGCAAGTACCGATACGTCTGTGCGCTCATCAGGGATGGCTTATATTTCTGGGGTACCGTTAGGCCAGCTGGGAGGCAAGAGGGCCGGAGGGTCATTGAGGTTTGCCGGAAAGCGACCGCCCATCCGTTCACGTCGTCCGCCCGGCTATCCGATAGCCGAGAGAAGTGAGGACCCACGTGTCAGAGACGTACCGCGACGCCGCTTCGCAGTCAGCCGCTACGCAGCTGGAGATCAACCCGGTGTTCGCACGTCCGGGTGAGGCGACTTCCCTGCCCAAGTTCAAGATGCCCGAGGACATGATGTCCGGTGAGACGGCCTATCAGATCGTCCACGATGAGGCCATGCTCGACGGGAACTCGCGATTGAATCTCGCGACGTTCGTCTCCACCTGGATGGATGAGAACGCGCAGAAGATCTATGCCGAGACCGCCGACAAGAACATGATCGACAAGGACGAGTACCCGGCCACGGCGGCCATCGAGGATCGTTGCTGGCGAATTCTCGCCGACCTGTGGAACGTCCCGGACACCGAGGACACCATCGGAACCTCCACTGTCGGGTCCTCCGAGGCCTGCATGCTGGGCGGGCTCGCGCTCAAGCGCCTGTGGCAGGAGAAGCGCAAGGCAGAGGGTAAATCCACCGAGAAGCCCAACCTCATCCTGTCGGCCGGCGTCCAGGTCGTCTGGGAGAAGTTCTGCAACTACTGGGACGTCGAGGCCCGCTACGTGCCGGTCACCGAGGAGCACCTCGTGCTCGACGGCTTCGAGCTGGAGAAGTACGTCGACGAGAACACCATCGGTGTGGTTGCCATCCTCGGCCAGACCTACACCGGTCTTTACGAGCCGGTGAAGGAGATCGCCGCAAAGCTGGACGAGATCCAGGCCTCGACCGGTCTCGATGTGAAGATCCACGTCGATGGTGCCTCGGGAGCGATGGTCGCCCCGTTCTGCCAGCCGGAGCTGGAGTGGGACTTCAAGATCGACCGCGTCAACTCGATCAGCACCTCGGGCCACAAGTACGGTCTGGTCTACCCCGGCGTCGGCTGGGTTGTGTGGCGGAACAAGGCCGTCTGCCCGGAGAGTCTGATCTTCCACGTGAGCTACCTGGGTGGCGACATGCCCACCCTGGCACTGAACTTCTCGCGTCCGGGTGCGCAGGTGCTCTTGCAGTACTACCAGTTCCTGCGTCTGGGCCGTGAGGGCTACCGGGCGGTCCAGCAGGGATCGATCGACGTCGCGACCTACCTGTCCTCCGAGATCGGGAAGATGGGTCAGTTCACCCTCGTCAGTCGAGGTGACACGATCCCCGTCTTCGCGTGGAAGCTCAACCCGGGTGACCGGAACTGGGACCTGTACGACCTCGCCGATCGTCTGCGGATGCGCGGGTGGCAGGTGCCCGCTTACCCGATGCCCGACAACCTCTCCGACATGGTCGTCCAGCGCATCGTCGTCCGCCTCGGCCTGAGCCGGGACCTCGCAGGCCTGCTGCTCGACGCCATCAAGGAAGAGGTCGATTTCCTGGAGAACCTCGATGCGCCGATCCCACGCGAGCGTCCCCGGACCAACTTCACGCACTGACGTGAGCCGGGGCCGAGCCCGTTGCGCCCGGCCTGGGCGCGACGGACGCGCCCTCAGCGGATGAACCGCCCGGGCCGGAGGTTTCCGGCCCGGGCGGACTTCCGTCTCCGACCCCCTGCACTCTTCTGACCCGCTGGATGGTGGACATTTCCATGACCCGTTCCCGAGCTGGCTCTGCCGCCGGCCGAGCGCTCCCGATCCTGGTTCCGACGCTGACCAAGCAGTCCTGGTCCTTCATGATCGGATCAACGTTGTTCGCGGTGGGCGCGGCAGTGGCGATCTGGGATCTCGGCTCGTCGAACCTGACCAACATGCTCTGCTTCATCGGAGCGTGGTTCTTCACCGCCGCAGGACTCATGCAGACGATCCTCAGCGGGCCGGCCACGACCGAAGTCGACTACGGGCGGGGGAGGATGTTCCGGGCAGTCTGGCTGGCCGCAGCCATCCAGAGCGTCGGCACGATCCTCTTCAATGTGAGCACCAGTGCGGCTCTGAGTGCACAGACCGTGCAGGCTGATGAGCGACTGGTGTGGAATCCGGACGCCGGCGGTTCTGTCGCCTTCGTCATCAGCGCCGCGTTTGTTTACGTCGCCTACTATCGCGAGCGGTCCACCCTGTGGGAACCGGGCCAGTCCGGGTGGTGGTCCGCGCACATCAACATGGTCGGCTGTATCGCTTTCGGCGTCTCCGCGGTAGGTGCGTTCGTCCTCTCGAACGGCTCGCTCGAGAACGCGACGGTGGCCAATTGGGGCACCTTTATCGGTGCAATCTGCTTCTTCTCCGCCTCGGCTATCGCGCTACCCCAGCTCAGCTGGAACCATCGGGAATCCGAAGCCGCGCCAGCGGCATCCTGAGCCGCGCGCCCACAGTTTTTCAGACAAGATCCATGAGAAAGGACGTGCCTCTCACATGTGCACGCGAGTTTTGTGGCCAGATGCCAACGGGGCGGTCATCGTCGGCAGGAATATGGATTTCCACATGGACCTGCTGACCAACCTCTGGAAGGTCCCGCGAGGGGTCGAGCGGAATGACGGTGTGCAGGGGAACCTCACGTGGACCGCGAAGTACGGCAGTCTCGTGGCCACCGCCTTTGATCTCATCGCCACTGACGGAATGAACGAGGAAGGGTTCGCAGGCCACATCCTGTGGCTGACGGAGTCCGACTATGGAAAGCCCGAGCCGACGTCAACGCAGCTCAGCCAGTCGGTCTGGCTGCAGTACTACCTGGACAACTTCGCGACGGTCGCCGAAGCGGTGGAGTGGACCCGGTCCACCGAGGTCGGGATCGCCCAGCTCTTCGACCCCACGGGACACCTCGTCCCCACGCTGCACCTGGCGATCAACGACGCGACCGGCGACTCCGCCATCATCGAATACGTCGATGGCACGCCCACCATTTACCACAGTCGTGACCACAAGGTTATGACCAATTCTCCGACGTTCGACAAGCAGCTTGAGCTCGTAAAGCAGATCCGGGGACTCGGGGGAGACGCACCGCTCCCCGGCTCGACGTTGGCGAGCGACCGTTTCGCGCGGGCGTCGTTCTACGTCGAGAACCAGGTCCAGCCCGAGACCCAGCTCGACGCGATCGCCGCGATGTTCAGCATCATCCGCAACGCAGCCCAGCCTTTCCGCACCCCGGAGCCGGGTAAGCCGGATGCCTCTCAGACGATCTGGCAGGTGGTGCTTGATCTGACCAACAAGCGCTATGTCTTCGAGTCGACGACCCGCCCCAACATCGTCTGGGTGGATCTCGCGGACATGGACTTCGGCGAGGGCTCCGGCAGTAGCCGGCTCGACCTCGTGGGACGGATGGCCCTGGAGGGCGGACTCGCGGGAAACGTGTCCGAGGAGTTCCACGAAGTGGACGACTTCACCTCTGAGGTGCTCGCCACCGGCGTCCGGGCTCTTGAGTACATAGCCCGGAAGCAGGACGAGTTCGCCGTGCTGGCAGCCTCCGTGCAGAACCTGGTCGGCACCCGGAAATGATGCAGCTGGGACGCAGGGGCGCCGGCCATTGCGTGCCGGCGCCCCTGGGTCGTCTCCGCGGTGACGTCGGAATTCGGTAGCAGCGCGAAACGGTGACGGCCCCGGCAGCAGAGCGCGAAACCACGGGTGACGAGGAGATTCCGATGACGACGAAACTGACGATCGGCACGGTCGCCGGTGAACCCGGGGCTGACGCGGTGCTGGATGCGAGACGCTTCAACCGCCACACCTTTTGGTGTGGTCAGAGTGGTAGCGGAAAAACCTACGCGCTGGGCGTCGTGCTCGAGCAGTTGTTGCTCGAGACGGACCTGCCCATGGTGATCTTCGACCCCAACGCCGACTATGTCCGGCTGTCCGAACCGAGGGTAGACGCAGACCCTGCTGACGCCTCCCGATTGACGGATCGCGATATCAGGGTCTTCCGCTCATCCTCGGGGGTAGGGGAGCCGCTGAGGGTCCGCTACCTCGACCTGTCGTCGTCATCCAAGGCGGCGCTGCTCCAGCTCGATCCGATCGCCGATGCAGAGGAGTACAACGTCCTGTTGCGTGCCGACGTGCGCCGCGACGCGTTCGACGAGGACACGGTGGTCGAACGGCTGCGGACGTCGTCCGACCCCGGTGAGGTGCGGCTGTCGTATCGGATGGAGAACCTCGAGGTGCTCGAGTGGAGCCTGTGGTCACGCGGTTCCGGTTCTGTCATCGACGAGATCGACCGGCGTCCGCGGGCGACGGTGATGGACCTGGGCGGGTTCCCCCACCCCTCGGAGTCGAAGGTCGCGGCGTTGGCGGTACTGGAGCACTTGTGGGAGCGACGGGAGGAGCGGCGACCGCTCCTCATCGTGATAGACGAGGCGCACAACGTGTGTTCACCCGCGCCCGAGACCGACGTCGAGCGTGCCCTGACCCGGCAGCTGATCCAGATCGCCGCGGAGGGACGGAAGTTCGGCCTCTGGCTCCTGTTGTCGACCCAGCGTCCGGGCAAAATCCACCCCAATGTGCTGTCCCAGTGCGACAACCTGGGTCTCATGCGGATCAACTCGCCGCGAGACCTGACGGAGCTGGCCGAGGTGTTCGGCTTCGTCGGAGACGATCTGATCCAGCAGGCGAGCGGTTTCCCACAGGGGCAGGCTCTGTTCGCCGGGGGCTTCATCTCCGCGCCGAGCGTCATCCAGATGGGTCGTCGTCTGACAGAGGAAGCCGGAGGTGATGTGATGGTGCCGATTCCCGGGATGGAAGGGGAACAGGCGTGACTCGTCCTTCGTTATATCCGTTGTGGTATCCCGTGACATCGAGGTGCCATTGTGGGTACCGGGCGAGGAGGGTGCATGGAACGCGAGAGCACGGCGCGCACGGCACGGGATCGGATCGTCTCCGACGTCGACAGGATGTGTCACGGGGAGGGCGACCCCCCGATTTCCGAACTGTCAGACCGCGCCGCTCTACTGGTGGCATGTGGCCTGGTGGAACCACGGATAGCTGAAGTGGTTCGCGCCCGGCTGCACCGCAATCTCGCGTTCCCCACAGTCGGCGGCTTCCACCAGGTCAGGGTCATCGAAGAGCAACGCCATGATCTACGGCGGATCATCGACTCCCCGGCACCGTCGATGCTTCGGATGGCGCTTCGCACCCGATTGGCTGACCTCGATCGTAAATACATGGTCTTACGTACGGGCTTCACCAGGGGCGCCGGGGTCTTCGCGTTCCGCATCAAGGACATCCGGGCAGATCGCAGGAGAGGTGTCCACCTGGACACCGACGACCGAGGGCGTCTGTTCGATGCGTTGGCGTCGACTCCGACCATGGCACCGGTGCCACTGGTGCCTCGCACCCTGGGGGAACTCGGAACCGTCGCCGCCGCATTCGGGCAACGCGAGATGGGACGGGTGGTTCTTCCACAACGGATGCAGTCCGTCGTTCAATCGCTGCCGTCGCTGCCTCAGATCCGTTCGGATCGTCGGAGGATCCCGGAGATGTACACCGCGATGCTCATGGAGGTCGGGGGTCTGTATGACCGGCTGTCGGCGGCCTTCGTACGCGGTGGTCGCTCCGTGGAGGAGATCCGCCTCCAGTTCGATGCGGAGAGCGAGGTCATCGGACTTTCCGGCGATCTGTGCCGTCTTCGCGAGGCCGCGGCGTCGGCCGGGGTGCCACCGGCCGGTGACGGCTTCACCACACTCACCGGTATGGGGGCGTTGATCGACGGGGCCTGGGCCGAGGTGGTCGAGCGGGCCGTAGCGCTTCGAGAGCTGGTGGAATCCGTGGAAACACGTGCCGACACGGCTGTCGCCGAAGCGGAACGGCTCGCCGGGATCGCCAGGGCGAACGGCGTTCGTCCGCCTTCGTCACGTCACCAGCCGAGTCACGCTGACCTTGCCGCCGAGCATCTGGCGGCCCGGGCGGGGGACCGGATGCTCTCGACAGAAGCGATGCGCAGATTGCGTGGGCAGATCGACCCGGATCAGTAGTGCCCGCGACCGGCGGGGCGAGGGCCCCGGCCTGTCGTGTTCTGCGTACGGTGGGAGCATCTGTTCGTGACCGGGAAGGACGCCGCGCGTGGGATTCGCCAACCGCTTCTGGAAGCTGATGGGCTCCACCCAGGGCCGGGACACCTCACGTGCGCAGAGCGCGGTCGAGGCCTCGCATGATTTCGACGACTGGGCGGCCGGATTGGCCGACGGCGAGTTCGCGGACACCGCCCACCGGTTGAAGCTCTTCGGCGAGTCCGCGGAGGACCTCGCCCGGTTTCTCGCGCTGGCCAGAGAGTCGGCCACCCGGACGGTCGACCTTCGACCGTTCGACGTCCAGCTCCAGGGCGCGCTGAGAATGTTCGAGGGAGACGTCGTGGAGATGGCCACCGGTGAGGGCAAGACGCTCTCCGGTGCCATCGCGGCAGCCGGCTACGCCCTCCAGGGCCACACGGTGCACGTGATCTCGGTGAACGACTACCTCGCAGTCCGCGACGCCCGGTGGATGGGACCGATGTTCGAGCTCCTGGGCCTTTCTGTCGGCTTCGTGACAGAGGGGGCGACGCGCGAGGAACGGCGCGCGGCGTATGCCAGCGATATCACCTACGGTTCGGTGTCGGAGATCGGATTCGACGTGCTGCGCGAGCAGCTCGTGACCGATCCCGACGACCGGATCTCGCCGGCCACCGATGTGGCGATCGTGGACGAGGCCGACTCGGTTCTCGTGGACGAGGCCCTGGTCCCGCTGGTTCTCGCCGGTTCGAAGTCGGGAGACGCGCCCACGGGAGAGGTCCTGGCGGCGGTGAGAAAGCTCCGTCCCGGACGGCATTACGAGACCGACTCGGAACGACGCAACATCTATCTGACCGATGATGGCGCGGAGGCCGTCGAGAAGGAACTGGGAATCAACGACCTCTACGACGCGGACCATGTGGGCAGCACTCTCGTCCAGGTCAATGTGGCGTTGCACGCGTGCTTCCTCCTGCGGCGGGATGTCGACTACATCGTCCGTGACGGCAGAGTGCAGTTGGTCAATGCCTCGCGTGGTCGCGTGGCCGAGCTGCAGCGCTGGCCGGACGGCCTCCAAGCAGCGGTCGAGGCCAAAGAGGAGGTGGCCGTATCGGAGTCGGGAGAGATCCTCGACAGTCTCACCGTCCAGGGGTTCATCGGTCGTTACGCCAAGGTCTGCGGGATGACGGGAACCGCGTTGGCCGCCGGCCCCCAGCTACGGGAGTTCTATTCGCTCGGGGTCTCGCAGATCGAGCCCAACCGGCCGAACATCCGATTCGACGAGGCAGACCGGACCTACATCGATTCCGACAGTAAGACCCGCGCCATCGTCGATCATGTCGCCTCGATACATGAGACCGGGCGGCCCGTGCTCGTCGGCACACATGACGTCGCCGAGTCCGAAGCGCTCGCGGCCCGGCTGGCGGAGAAGGGCGTCGAGTGCGCCGTGCTCAACGCCAAGAACGACGAGGAGGAAGCGACGATCATCGCGGAGGCCGGTGACATCGGCAATGTCACGGTATCCACGCAGATGGCCGGTCGAGGTACGGATATCCGTCTGGGAGGATCCGATGAGTCGCGTCGCGATGAGGTGGTGGAACTCGGTGGCCTGCACGTGGTCGGGACCGGCAGGCACCGTACCGAGCGCCTCGACAACCAGCTCCGAGGCCGGGCCGGACGTCAGGGCGATCCGGGCAGCTCGGTCTTCTTCGCCGCCATGGACGACCCGGTCGTCACCTCCGCCCTCGAGCCGGAGAAGCTGCCCACCGCCCACGACCGGATCTCCGGGGTACTCAAGGGCAATCGCGGGCGGGATGCCGTGGATCATGCGCAGCGGGTCACTGAGGGACAGATGCTGGAGATCCACTCCAATACCTGGCGTTACAGCCGACTACTGGCGGAGCAGCGTGACATCCTCGCCGAGAGACGCTCGACGCTCCTGCTCACTGACAAGGCGTTCGAAGAACTGACAGAACACGACCCGGAGCGCAGCGCGCGCCTGGTCGACGCCCACGGTCGGGACGCCGTGGTCCGGGGCTGTCGGGAGATCATGCTCTGGCATCTGGACCGGGGCTGGGCCGAGCATCTGGAAGCGATGAACGACGTCAGGGAATCGATCCACCTTCGCGCCCTGGGTCGTGAGAACCCACTCGATGAATTCCACCGGATCGCTATCGATCACTTCCGGGATCTCGCCTCCGATGCGGTCACCGAGTCGGAGAAGACCTTCGACGAGATCGAGTTCTCCGACTCCGGTGTGGATCTCGCGGCCAACGAGATGGCGCGGCCCACCTCGACCTGGACATACATGGTTCACGACAACCCGATGGCGGCCGGCGGAAGTGTCTTTTCCGGGATGATGTCCACGTTCCGATGAGCACGGCACGCGACGGCAGGCGAGAAACCGATCTGCGCGAATGGCGAACCGGCGAGGGCAAGGTTCTCGGGGCCAAGATCCCGCCGCCCCGGGGAGGACACCTCTCGGCAGCGGTTCCACCGGGGCTCGGCGCCGAGGTGTCGCCCCGCGCAAGAGGGGTGAGCGACCGATTCTGGACGCTTCCCAACGCGATCTCGCTCTGTCGTATCGCCCTGATTCCCGTCCTGGTCGTGGCGGTCCTGGTGTGGGACGCACCGACGCTGGCACTGTGGTTGCTCGGGGTGGTCGTCGTCTCCGACTGGCTCGACGGCAAGATCGCGCGATTGTGGAACATGCGGTCGACCTGGGGGGAGAAGCTGGATCCGATCGCTGATCGGATCCTCGTCGCGGTCGTCCCCGTCACGTTCGTGATAGCCGGCTATATCCCTCTGTGGGTTGTCGTCGTGCTGCTCGTCCGTGACGCGTTGCTGCTGGTGACGCTGCCGGTCTATCGCCGGCGGGGACTGGAGCCGGAGGTGACCTACCTGGGCAAGGCGGCGACGTTTGCGCTGTTCTGGTCCCTGCCGCTGATTCTGGCGGGTAATGCGGGGGTCGTGGGAGCCCCGGGTCTGGAGGTCGTCGGCGAAGCATGTCTCTACTGGGGCGTCGGTCTCTATGTCTGGAGTGGGGGCATCTATGTCTGGCAGGCACGCAGAACCACTGTGGCTCTTCCCGCTCGTGACGGATCGACTGATGTGAGGGCGTCCGACGGTGTGTAATGTCGCCAGATGGAATCTGTAGTGAGCCACTCGAGAAGGGCACGTCAGTGAGCGATCAGAACATCCCCGACCAGCTCCGGTACACCGATGAGCATGAGTGGGTGGAGCGGGTGTCGGATACCCGCGTCCGCATCGGCATCACCGAGTACGCGCAGTCCAAGCTCGGCGATATCGTCTTTGTCCAGCTCCCTGAGGTCGGCGGGGAGACGGAGACCGGTGAGTCCTTCGGCGAGGTCGAGTCCCCCAAGAGCGTCTCCGATCTGTACGCACCGCTGACCGGAAAAGTCGTCGAGGTCAACTCGGCGCTCGAGACTTCTCCGGAACTGGTCAACTCGGACCCGTACGGGGAGGGTTGGATCATCGTCCTGGAGATCTCCGATGTCGACGACCTCGAGGCGCAGCTCGAGCAGACCCTGGACTCGGACGGGTACGCCAAGATCACGGAGGGGTGAGCGGATCGACTGGTCCGCCCCCCGGCCCCGCGGATGGGTAGTCCGGCATAGAATCAATTGCAGCGCACCGTGAGCCCCACGCCCGGGCTCAGACGAGGAGAGACGAACGTGACCGAGAACAAGAACATGCCCGAGGCGACCGCCGAGACCACCTCCGTGTTCCGCGCGGAGCTCCTCAATGAAACCGATCAGCAGGCGGCTCAGTCGGACTCGTCGGTGACCGGTGTCGAGGGGCTCCCCGAGGGGCAGGCCCTTCTCGTGGTCAAGCGTGGCCCCAACGCCGGATCGCGCTTTCTGCTGGACCAGGCCACGACCTCCGCCGGTCGGCATCCGGACAGCGACATCTTCCTCGATGACGTGACGGTGAGCCGACGGCACGCGGAGTTCCGCAGCGAGGGTGGCAGCTTCACCGTCGTGGACGTCGGGTCGCTGAACGGTACCTACGTCAACCGCGAGCCGGTCGATTCCGCGTCGCTCGCCAACGGCGACGAGGTGCAGATCGGCAAGTTCCGTCTGGTGTTCCTGACGGGTACGCCCGGGCAGTGACCGCAGCCGGTCATGGCGCCGCCGGGGAGGAGTTTCTCTCCATCGGCGGGGTCATCGCACTACTGACGCCGGAGTTTCCGGATCTGACGGTGTCAAAGGTCCGGTTCCTCGAGAACGAGGGGTTGGTGACGCCGCAGCGGACGCCGAGTGGTTACCGGCGGTTCAGCGTCGAGGACCGCGAACGACTCCGGTATGTCCTGACGGCGCAGCGTGACCGGTATCTCCCGTTGAAGGTGATCCGGCAGGAGCTGGATGCCCTCGACGCGGCGATCGCCGACGGATCGACGACCACTCTGCTTCCGCGCCCCGGATCCGAGGGCGTTCCGGGGTCCGAACCTGACGATTTCCGCAGCGATGCGCTGAAGCGGATGACCCGCGAGAACGTTGTCGAGCAGGCCGGCGTGGAGGCGGAGTTCGTGGACTCCCTGATCGACGCCGGACTCATCACGGCCGGACAGGGTGGCTTTTTCGATCCCGAGTCGGTGCTGATCGCTCGCGCCGCCCACGACCTGGGCGCCCATGGTGTGGACGTCCGGCACCTGCGGGGCTTCCGGACGGCGGCGGATCGCCAGACCGGCCTCATCGCTCAGATCGCCGGGCCGGTCGCGCGCCAGGGGGATGCCGATGCGCGCGACCGTGCCGCAGAGTTGGCTCGTGAGATCGCGGCGCTGTCTGTTGCGCTTCACTCGACTCTCGTGACCGTCGCCGTGCGCCACGCGCTCGAATCCTGAACCTGCCGGCCCGCCCGGCGCGCGCTCCGCTCGCCGGGCCGCGGATGAAGGCTACGCTGGAGATGTCGAGAGGCGGAGACAATGGTGAGCAATATGCGTGAGGTCGACGTGGTCGGAATCCGTTTCGAGGAGCCCGAGTACGCACCCGTCCTGGTCCTGCATGAGAAGGAGGGGGGCCGGTACGTGCCGATCTGGATCGGCGCGTCCGAGGCCGCCGCGATCAGTCTCCAACAGCAGGGCGTCAAGCCGAGCAGACCACTGACCCACGACCTCGTGGTGACTCTTCTCGAGACCTTCTCTCAGTCCCTGGAGCAGGTCGAGATCGTCGGGGTGTCCGAGGGGACGTTCATCGCCGAGCTCGTGTTCGGAACGACGAGGGTCTCGGCGAGGCCGTCCGACGCGGTGGCCGTGGCGCTGCGCACCTCTGCACCGGTCCTGGTGAGCAAGGAGGTACTCGACGAGGTCGGGATCTCTCTGGTGGAGCAGGGCGAGGAGGAGGTCGAGGCCTTCCGCGAGTTCCTCGACCAGGTCAGTCCCGATGACTTCCTCGGAGAGGGCGGGCCGACCGAGGATCCCGGAAGTCCGTCGTCCTGAGTGTGCTGACCTGCAGTTTTTCAAGTCACATGAGTCACTTGACTACCTTCTCCCAGGCAGGCGAAGACTCTAAAGTTCAACTTGAGGTTGAGGTTTACCGCGTGTCCTATTGATCGAGGGGGACGGCAGGCATAGCGTTGCCCTCAGTGAACTACACCGATGGTGTTCACGCGTCCAGGATTCGGGCCTCGCGGCCCGGTACCGTGCGGCCACGAAGGTGGCGGCACCCGCAGCTTGAGGGAGCAAACGTGGCCGACCACCCCCGGATTCCGGAGCCGACCGTCGTTGCAGAGTCGAACAATCCCTTCGGGGATGTGAACGAGGCCACGCAGGCCACGTTCGACGAGGTGCAGCCCGGGCTGTTCCCGGACGACGGGATCCCGGACGGAACGAGCGGATACCGCGTTCCGATTGCCTGCCAGATCGCGGGCATCACGTACCGTCAGCTGGATTACTGGGCTCGTACGGACCTGGTGGTGCCGTCCATCCGCAACGCGGCCGGGTCGGGAAGCCAGCGCCTGTACTCGTTCAAGGACATTCTCGTCCTGAAGATCGTGAAGCAATTGCTGGATACAGGCATCTCGCTGCAGAACATCCGCAAGGCCGTGGATCAGATCCGGTCGCGCGGTGTTCAGGACCTGGCCACGATCACTCTCTTCTCGGACGGGCGAACGGTGTTCGAGTGCACCTCCAAGGAAGAGGTGTTCGACCTCCTGCAGGGTGGACAGGGAGTATTCGGGATCGGCATCGGCGGTGCCATGCGCGAGCTGGCCGGGTCTATCTCGGAATTCCCGGCGGAGACCGTCACCGAGGACGACATCGTCGCCCCGTTCGAGGACGAGCTCGCCGCCAGGCGGCGTGCGCGGGCGTCACGGCGTACCGGTTAGGGCGCCCGCGTCGTCTAGACTCGGGGACGCGTTCACGCGACTCACGGGAGAGTCCCGCGGCCTCGTGCCGCGGGCGCCGAAGGAGCAACTCCTCTCCGAGAATCTCTCAGGCACCCGGACCGTGTAGTCGACGAGCGCCTCTGGAGAGCGGTGGAATCGACCACCCGCCCACGGGGAAAGTCGGCCGGCGGTCCGGTCGGCGAATCTCTCAGGCGCCGGCGTCAGTCGGCAGGGGACAGAGCGGAGAGGGTAGCACCGGCCCGCCGGCCGCCCATCCCGGGTGGCCCCGCCCTTCGAGGAGCACCTGTGACGACGACCCCGCACACCGCCCGGACCGGAGGCGAGTTCGTCTCCCGCCATCTGGGGCCCGACGACGACGGGCTCGCCCGCATCCTGGACACCATCGGGGTGTCGTCTCTCGACGAACTCGCGGACAGGGCTTTCCCGTCGGTGATCGTGGACGAGGTGGGGTCTGACGGTCGCGCCGCCGGAATCGATGCCCTCCCCGAACCACTGTCGGAGGCGGACACGCTCGCGGCGCTGCGAGCATTGGCGGACCGCAACACGGTGGCGGTGTCGATGATCGGTCAGGGCTACTACGACACGCTCACCCCGCCGGTCCTCATCCGGAACATCATCGAGAGCCCCGCGTGGTACACGGGCTACACCCCGTATCAGCCGGAGATCAGCCAGGGGCGACTCGAGGCCCTGCTCAACTTCCAGACGATGGTCTCGGACCTGACCGGTATGGACATGGCCAACGCCTCCATGCTCGACGAGGGCACCGCGGCTGCCGAGGCCATGACGATGCTGCGGCGGGCCAACCGTTCGTCCAAGAGTCACCGTTTCGCCGTCGACGTCGATGTCTTCGCCCAGACCGCGGCGATCCTCGCCACTCGCGCCGAGCCCCTGGGCATCGAGATCGTCACCGCGAATCTCATCGACGGCGGCCTGCCGGAGGGCGAGTTCTTCGGCGCCCTCGTCCAGACCCCCGGCGCCTCGGGCCGGATCGCGGACGTGTCCAAGCTGATCGAGGAGTGCCACGAGCGCGGCGTGATGGTCGCCGCTGGAGTGGACCTGCTGTCGGCGACCGTTCTGACCCCGGCGGGGGAGAAGGGTGCGAACGCGTGCTTCGGCACCACCCAGCGCTTCGGTGTGCCGATGGGGTTCGGCGGCCCGCACGCCGGTTTCCTGGCCTGCCGGACCGCGCACGCCCGTAACCTCCCCGGGCGTCTGGTGGGCGTGTCGACGGACGCGGACGGGCGCGTCGCGTACCGGCTCGCGTTGCAGACGCGGGAGCAGCACATCCGCCGGGACAAGGCCACGTCGAACATCTGCACCGCGCAGGTACTGCTCGCGGTGCTCGCCGCGATGTACGCCTCCTACCACGGTGCCGAGGGACTCACAGCGATCGCGCGGCGCGTCCATGCGCACGCGGCGGTGCTGGCGGACGGGCTCGTGATGGCCGGCGTCGAGGTGGTCCACGATGATTTCTTCGACACGGTTCTGGCGCGCATCCCGGGCCGTGCCGACGAGGTGCTCGCCGCGGCGGCCGAGCGCGGGGTCAACCTGTGGAAGGTCGACGACGACCACGTGTCCATCTCCTGTGACGAAGCCACGACCGGGGACCACGTCTCCCTCGTGCTCGAGGCCTTCGGAGCCCGGGTCGAGGACGTGGCCGACGCCGCCGGCCTCGAAGTGATGGTCGACCCGACCTACGGTGACCGCACGAGCTCGTTCCTCGAGCACGAGGCGTTCGTCCGCTACCGCACCGAGACCGCGATGCTTCGCTACCTGCGTGCGCTGTCGGACAAGGACATGGCGCTGGATCGCACCATGATCCCGCTCGGCTCCTGCACGATGAAGCTCAACGCGACCACGGAGATGGAACCCATCACGTGGCCGGAGTTCAATCGGCTCCACCCGTTCGCGCCGGCGGACCAGAACGCCGGTATCCGGCAGCTGGTCGGCGACGTCGAGCAGTGGCTCGTCGACATCACCGGGTATGCGGCCGTCAGCCTGCAGCCGAACGCGGGGAGCCAGGGCGAGTACGCGGGTCTGCTCGCGATCAGCGCCTACCACCGGTCCCGCGGGGACGACGACCGCACTGTGTGTCTCATCCCGTCCTCGGCCCACGGCACCAACGCCGCCTCGGCGGTCATGGCGGGCATGAAGGTCGTCGTGGTGAAGTGTCGCGAGAACGGCGACGTGGACGTGGACGACCTCAAGGCCAAGGTCGACAAGCATGCGGGTGAGCTCTCGGCGATCATGATCACCTACCCGTCGACCCACGGGGTCTACGAGCACGATATCGAAGAGATCTGCGCGATCGTCCACGATGCCGGCGGCCAGGTGTACATCGACGGTGCGAACCTCAACGCGCTCGTGGGTGTGGCTCGTCCGGGCCGTTTCGGTGGCGATGTCAGTCACCTCAACCTGCACAAGACGTTCTGCATCCCGCACGGCGGAGGCGGCCCGGGCGTCGGGCCCGTGGCGGTGGCCGAGCACCTGCGCGAGTTCCTGCCGGGTCATCCGCATGTGGACGGTCTGGGCTCGGGCGGCGTGGTGGCCGCGGCGCCCTTCGGCTCGGCGTCGATCCTGCCCATCACCTGGGCCTATATCCGAATGATGGGGGCCGACGGCCTGCGGCGGGCCACGCTCACCGCGATCGCCAGCGCAAACTACCTGGCCCGCCGGATCGGCGAGCACTTCCCGGTCCTCTACTCGGGCGAGGGCGGCTGGGTGGCACACGAGTGCATCCTCGACATCCGTCCACTCATCGACTCGGTGGGCGTATCGATCGACGACGTCGCCAAGCGGCTCGCGGACTATGGCTTCCACGCCCCCACCATGAGCTTCCCGGTCCCCAACACCCTCATGGTCGAGCCCACGGAGAGTGAGGATCTCGCCGAACTCGACGCGTTCTGCGATGCGATGGCGTCGATCCGGGCCGAGATCGACCGCGTCGCGGCCGGGGAGTGGCCGGTCGACGACAATCCGCTGCGCGGCGCCCCGCACACCGCGGAGAGCGTGTCCGCGGACGAGTGGGGCCACCCGTACCCCCGCAGTGTCGCCGGCTATCCGCTCGGCACCACGTGGCGGCCGAAGGTGTGGCCTGCGGTTCGTCGAATCGACGGCGCCTACGGCGATCGGAACCTGGTCTGCTCGTGCCCGCCGTTGGAGGCGTTCGCCGACGACTGACCGGCTCCGGGGCCCGTTGATGTCGGACCCGCGTGACACCGTGCGGGTATGACCACGACCGGACCCGGCCACATTCCACCGCTTCCCGAGGCCTGCGCCGACTGGTGCAGGGTGCAGCCGCCGGCGCTGCTGGTGGCGGACGAGTACGTGGGGGTGGATCTCGACCTCTGGAATCTGAGACTGGCGGAGAAGGGCGTCGACCTGCGGCTCGTGGGTGGGGGTCCGGATGGTGGCCGGGTCGAGACAGGTACCGGCTATCTGCGGCGGAGCGACCTGTGGGCTGCGGGGAGACGGGCGCGGGGCAGTCTGGAGGAATCCGTGGTCGCGTTGTACATGTGCGCGGCCTGGTTGTCCTCGCATCCCACACGCTCGGGGATCAGGCGTGGCCTCCCGGATTTCCGGGCACCCGATCGGGACCGGGCCGGGTGGCGATCCGTCTCCTCCCACGGCTACCCGCTCGTCCTGCATGACGTCGTCGACTGGCTCGACGCCCCCGCGGAGGCGATGAACCTGCTGCGGCACGGTGCCCCCGAGGGGAGGGCCGGCCGAGGGGTTCCCGACCTCGGCTACCCCTTGGCGTCGCTCTATCTGTCCTCGCTCGCGATGGCGTGGTCCGATCAGCGCATCGTTCCTGTCGACCCCGCGGGGATCGGGACGTTGATCCACTCGGGTTGGACCGAGGTGGACTCCGCGTCGCGGCTCACCCCTCGTCGGTTCCAGCGCTACCTGGACGTGGTCGAGGAGTGGGCGGCGGAGTGCGCCGTCGATCCCCTGGTGGTGGAGATGTGGCTCGTCCGGGTCTGGCATCATCGCCGCTCGCGGACAGCGGACGCGGCCGCGGTCGCCCGGCCTCCTCGGGACAGGCGGCCACGGTGAGCAGTCCGAGGCGATAGTGTCCGGCCATGAGGCTCCGCAGCAGGACGGTCGACATCCAGGTCGGACAACTCGATGTGCTCGTGTGGGATGCGGTCGAGCCGCTACCCGGTGGACAGCCGGCGCCCACGGTACTGGCTCTCCACGGCTTTCCCGAGAGTGCCCACGAGTGGCGGCCTGTGGCGGAGCTTCTCACTCGCAACGGTGTGCGGGTCGTGGCCCCGTTGCAGCGCGGGTACTCGCCCGGGGCCCGGCCGGCCGAGGTCGGGGACTACGCGATCGAGCGCCTGACGGAGGACGTCCTCGCCGTTGCGGGGCATCTGGAACTCGGGCCCGTCCATCTCCTCGGACACGACTGGGGCGCGTCCGTGGCATGGTGGCTGGCAGCGCACCGGCCGACCGCGCTCGCGTCGTTGACGGCGGTCTCCGTTCCCCACCTCGGAGCATTCGCGGACGCGGTGGCGACGGATCCTGACCAACAGCAGCGCTCGGCCTATTTCGCTCTGTTCCGCCAGCAGGGAAAAGCTGAGGACGTTCTGCTGGCGGACGGGGCACGGCGGCTGCGGGAGATGTTCGCCGGCGACGTCCCCGAGGAGCTGGTGGCCGAACACCTGAACGTGGTGGGTGTTCGAGCCGGATTGACCGGAGCGCTCAACTGGTACCGGGCGATGCGGAGATACGAGTTGCCGGACGTGGCCGTGCCCACGACCTTCGTCTGGGGAGACCGGGACATGGCGATCGCACGCAGCGGTGCGGAGGCCACGGCGAGCCGGATGGCCGCCGACTACCGGTTCGTCCCGGTCCGGGGAGGGGGACACTGGTTGCCGGAGCAGTACCCTGAACTGATCTCCGAAGAGGTGCTGGCCCGGATTCGTCGGAGCACCGTGTGATCGATACGCCAGCGTCCCCGGGGCGGGACCGGCTCAGTCCTGCCGGAGCTCGCGCTTGAGGAGCTTGCCGGACTGGTTGCGGGGGAGTTCATCGACAAAGACGACGCGCTTGGGCACCTTGAACGGTGCGAGGTGGGCGCGGGTCCCGTCGATGATCTCGGCCTGGGTGGCGTCGGCGCCGACCTTGAGGACGACGACCGCGGTGACGGCCTCGATCCACTTGGGATCCGGGGTGCCGATCACGGCGACCTCGGCGACGCGCTCGTCCCGGTAGACCGCGTCCTCGACCTCGCGTGATGCCACCAGGACCCCGCCGGTGTTGATGACGTCCTTGATGCGGTCGACGACCTCGAGGAAACCCTCGGAGTCGCGCACGACCAGGTCCCCGGAATGGAACCATCCGCCGCGGAACGCCTCCTCGGTGGCCTCGGGCTTGTTCCAATAGCCGCTGCACAGCTGGGGCGAGCGGTACACCACCTCTCCGCGCTCCCCGTCGGGGACCTCCGCCCCCGTCTCGTCGACGACACGGGCCTCGACGAAGAACACTGAGCGACCGGCGCTGGCCGGGCGGGCATCGTGCTCCTCGGGCCGGAGTACACAGGCGAGCGGGGCGACCTCCGACTGGCCGAAGCAGTTGTAGAAACCCAGGTCCGGGTACTTCGTCCGGAGCCGCTGGAGGACGGTGACCGGCATGATCGATGCGCCGTACTGCGCCTTGGTGAGGCTGGACAGGTCGCGCGTCTCCAGATCCGGATGCGAGGCCAGCGGGACCCAGACCGTCGGCGCCAGGAAGAGGGACCTGATGCCGTCCTCTTCGACGCGGCGGAGGATCTCCGGGATGTCCGGCGCGGCCATCAGATGCACCGTGGCGCCGAGCGAGAGGTACGGCAGCGCGAAGACATGCATCGCCGCCGAGTGATAGAGGGGCATCGCGACAAGCGGCTCGTCGTCGATGTCGAAGTCCAGCGCCAGGATGCAGCTCACGTACTCGTGGATGAGCGCGGAATGCGTCATCATCGCGCCCTTGGGCCGCGAGGTGGTCCCCGAGGTGTAGAGAAGCTGCGCCAGGCTGGTGCCGGAGGCGGGGGAGTCCACGGGCGTGGTCTCACCGGACGCCAGTGCGGTGCCGAGCACCGTACCGTCGACGTGCCCGCCGGCGGCGGGCTGAAGGTCGAGTGAGCTGAGGCCGGGCAGGTTGCCGAGCACCGCATCCAGCGTCGGCGCCTGCGCCGGGTCGACGAGCACCAACGACGCCCCGGAATCGGTGAGGAGGTACTCGAGTTCTCCGCCGGTGAGCGCGTAGTTGACAGGGACGTGGGTGTAGCCGGCGCGCGAGGTCGCGAGGAAGGCGATGAGATACGCGTCGGAATTGACCCCGTAGGCCGCGATGCGGGAGCCCGGTTCCAGGTCCCGCGAGGTGAGCTCGGCTGCGACCCTGTCCACGGCGGCGTCGAGTTCCGAGTACGACCAGCGGCGGTCGGCGAAGGTCAGGGCGACCCGATCGGGGAATCGGGAGGCGGAACGGCGAAGCACGGCATCGACGGTCCCGGCGCTCGCGGCCGACATGACGGGGAGAGGGGGTGTTGTCATGTGGTGACCCTATAGCGGGTGCCCTACTCCCGTTCGGGCGACGTCAGTCTTCGGCGCGGAGAATCTCGAGGACCTCCGGCGGGATGTGCCCACTGGCCTCGCGTGGGGTCCAGTGCTCGCTCGGAACCCATTGCGAGCCACAGCCCCGGCAGGCGAACAGCGGCTCCCCGCGACGCTCCACGGGGGTCGCGTTCCAGTTGCACAGGTCTCGACACGACCGGACCCGCAGAGGTGCGAGATCGGGGTCGGAGCGGCGGCGCGCGAGCGACCGCAAGGAGGAAAGGGAGGCCATGACATGGGCCAGGCTAGTCCCTTCCGTCGCCCGAGCACGGCGACGCGCGCCCGAACGGGGGCGGGACCCCGGGTAGCCTGGCCGGGCGCTGAACGAACGGAGAACACCATGACCCCATGCCCGTGCGGAGGCGCGGACTACCGGCACTGCTGCGGACCCCTCGTCGATGACGGGGTCCCGGCGAGGACCGCCGAGCAGCTGATGCGGTCCCGCTATACGGCGTTCGCGCTGGAGCGACCGGACCATCTCTGGCGCACGTGGCACCCACGGACCAGGCCCGAAACCGTGGAGGTCGGCGGGACGAAGTGGACCGGGCTCACCGTCCTGGAGGTGGTCGCGGGAGTGGATGACGACGACGGCGGCGTCGTCGAATTCGAGGCGCGCTTCACCGACGTGGACGGTCCCGGCATCATGCGGGAGCGATCCGAGTTCCGGCGCCGCGGCGGACGCTGGGTGTATCTGGACGGCGCGTGATCCGGGCGGCTCAGGATGCGGACGAGTTGGTCGTCTGGACGGCGGGATCGGCGGGCTGGAGTGTGACGGTGACCGAGGCCAGCGTCCGCGGCGTGGTCACCTCGAGACGACCGATGCGGTCCGTGGCGGGCATCTTCCACGCCACCATGCCCCGGATCTCCTGACCCGGTGAGGTCATGACGGTGGGGACGAGCGGGTCCGGTATCAGCCCGGCCGGGTCCTCGATCCGTTCGAACTGAGCACCGGAGGGGGAGTAGGCCGTGATGGTCGTTGGTCCGATCTCGGGTTGTCCGGCGGACTGGACCGCGCGCACGTCGACTGCGAGCACCGTGTCCGCGTAGGCGCTGGCGGGGACTATCCGGAGGTTCGAGAGGGTGACGGTCGCGTCCCAGGATTCACCGGCGACCGGGAACGGGCGGTCGAACTGCCGGGATGTCGGCACCGGACCCGCAGCCGAACCGGCCGGGGCGTGGGTGGGGCGATGCTCGTCGGAACCGAACGGGGACGACGAGCAGGCGCCGGAAACGGCTGCCGTGGCCGCGAGTATGGCGGCGAGGACGACGCGGCGCATGGGACGCTCCTGGGACGGGCCGTACACCGGGCCGGTCCCGGCAGAGTCACATATTACTGTTCGCCGGGCCCGGAGTCGTCAGCAGAGTGCAGGTCGCGCCATTGTTTGCCGGCGACGCGACGAGCGAGATCCGAGTAGACATCATCCAGTTCCGCCACGATCTCGGCGAGTTGGATCTTGAAATTGACCGGGACGAAGACCCTGTCGACGAATTCCGACTCGGCCACGATGGTCTTGCCGTCGAAGACGTACCGGCACCACTGCGAGTCACGATTGAGGATCGCCACTTCCGTCTCGGCGGCGGCGGCGTCCTCCACCGTCGCGACCAGCGGGCTGCGGAACACGATGAGGGGCATCGATCTGTGTGCCCGGACGAACAGGACCACACAGCCGGCGGGAACGGTGAACACGTCATGCTCGTCCGCCTCGACGCGGCCGTGGTACACCTCGGACAACGCCGCGCCCAACGCCCGGGTCGCCTGGTCCGGGTCGGTGATCGTGATCGGCCGGAAATCGACGTCGTCGGCCACCGGAGCTGCCGGGCCGGCGGTGGCCGCCAGAGCCGTCTCGTGATGGTTGTGCGGGCCGGCGCCGGGGCGGCTGCCCTGAGCGGCCGCATCGGAATCCACCACGTCATGCAGGAACACGGGGTGGGGGATCCCGAACACACGCTCCATGGTCCCGGCCACCAGGTGCGAGAGATGACTGGCCTCGTACGCGGGCAGTCGTAACCGGGGGCCGGCGGTCGACGACAGCTCGTTCGGGATCTCCCAGCCCAGGCCCGCGAGCTGGTCGAGTTGGGCGGTACGCAGCGGGACCGGGTCGTCCTCGGTACCTCCACCGGACACCTCCGCCTCGACCGAACCCGGGCCGGCGGCCGCCCCGGGGGTGTCGGCAGCGTCCGATGCGGTGAATCGGATGAACGGCGGTTGCCCGACATGCGAGCCCAGTACGGGCACAGTCAGGTCGACGATCGCGCCGGGGACGAGGTCACGCAGAAACCCGGCCAGGCGGACGGCGAAGCGCTCCCACCCGGCCGCGATCGACGCATCCACGTCGAACTCGAAATCCGGCATGCCTCGCAGTCAACCACCGAGTCACGCTGTCCGTCAGCGGTTCGCGAGTGTCCGACGCGGGCGTTCAGGCTTCGGCCCCGGCGTGGCCTCTCTGATAGTCCGCCCAGTACTCGTCGGAACCGTCGAACCCCACCCGGATACCGCCCTGATGCTCGAGGATCGCCGGCTCGATCGGGGCGATCGACCGCTCCGAGGCGAGGGCCGACGCCACGTCGTCGAACTGCGACAGGGTGTGAAGCTGTACCCAGGTGGGAGGCAGGAGCATGGACCGCCCGGAGCGGAAGTCGCCCAGCAGATCGGCCGGACGCGCCCACATCGTCAGGTCGACCTCGGTCGTCTGATCGTCGGGCTCCTGGCCGACGGGCAGTGCCGCGAGGAAGAACCGGGTGTCGTAGCGACGCTTCTCCACGGCGGGGGTGATCCAATGGTCGAACGGGCGGAGGCGGCCGGCTGCCAACGAGAGTTCTTCGGTGGCGAGGAAGTTGCTGAAGGTCATGCGATGGCCCTCGAGTTCGGCGCGCGCCGCGTGATAGCGCCCGGCGTCCGAGACCGGGGAGCCGTCGAGATGATCGGCCAGCAGTACGCCGCACTCCTCGAAGGTCTCCCGCGCGGCGGCACAGACGAGCCGACGGGCCCGGGCTTCCTCACATCCGAGGCGGTCAGCCCACCAGTGCGGCTCGGGGCCGGTCCAGGCCAGGTCCGGATCGTCGTCAGCGGCATCCACTCCGCCGCCGGGAAATACCGTCATCCCGCCGGCGAACGCCATTCCCCTCACCCGGCGGGCCACGAACACCTCGGGGCCCGCGTCGGAGTCACGGATCACCATCACAGTGGAGGCGTCCTTCACGGGACGCTCGGTGTTGTGCTCTGCCTCGCTCATGAGGCCAGTCTGACCCGTCGCCGTGACGAGGCCGGCAACGGGGTGCGGTTCCGAGCCTTCCGCGCACGCTCCCGGGGGAGGTTTTCAGCGCGATTCGGCGCCGACCGCGGATGCGGCGGCCAGGGTCCCGTGGAGCACCCGCCGCACATGTTTGCGGAGTTCCCCGCGGTGGTCGAGATCAGGCGATCGATCGACTCCGGAGCGCACGATCGTCATGTACATGACGTCGAAGACGGTCTGGGCCGGACCGGTCAGCCGCGCGGCGGTCGCCGTTCCACCGCAGTGCCGCGCCAGCACTTCGGCGATGCTGCCGCGGAGCTCCACGAGGATCTGCTGGGCCTCGTCACGGTGCGGACCGGGCTCGCCGAAGAGCGTCTCCCGGTGGTAGGCGGCGACGTTCTCGGGTTGCCTCTCGAGTGCCCGGACCAGTGGTTCACACAGTTCGACGAGATCCTCGACCGGGTCGCCGGTGTCAGGGACGGATTCGACCATGAGCCGGAAGTCCTCGTTGGCGATCATGCACAGCAGTTCGCCCTTGGATCGGGCGTAGCGGAACAGGGTCCCCGTGCCGACCTCGGCGAGTTCCGCCACCTCCTGGGTGGTCACGGACGAGTAGCCGCGCGAGGAGAACAGCTGACGAGCCGCCTGGTGGATGCGCCGCTGCTTGTCCGCCTTGTTCAGTTCGCGTCGCCCCGGTTCGCGCGTGGAGCTCAACTGAACCACTCGGTCGGCTTGCCCGCGACCAGGAGAAGCGTGAAGACGATCGCCACGACGATCACCGTCACGATGAGAGCGAGGATCGGGGAGCGAAGAGCGGTCGCGAGGAGCCGCTCCGGCAGCGACCGGGGGGACTCCCCGTCCTTCCCCAGCCGCCAGGGGCCGGCGAGCAGCCCACGTCGCTGGACGGACCTCTCGAACGGGTAGGTGGCGTAGGGGATGATCGCGGAGGCCAACCCGAGGACTCCCGTGCCGAAGGACCAACGTTTGTCGATCCAGACGGCGACGGTCGTCACCGCGTAGCAGAGGAACACGAACCCGTGGATGCTGCCGCCGACAGTCGTGGCCCACTCCAACCCGAAGGCGTACTTGCCGATCATGCCGAGGATCAGCAGGGTCCACGTCACCATCTCGGCGAGCGCGAGCCTCAGGTACAGGGTGCGGGGGGTCACAGGTGTCCTCCAATGATCGTGTCAGGGTCCGCTCGATATCGTACGGACTCTCTGACCAGCCATTCGGAGCAGGCTCCGGAAGCGTTCACCCGCGCAGCGCGATCGAGGCGAATCTGGCTTCGCCGGCCTCGTCACTGGCTGCCAGATCCACCACGGCCTCGATCGCCCAGCCGTGGTCCCCCTGCGGATCGTCGAGAACCTGGCGGACGCGCCACGTGCCGGCATCGACCCCCGGGCCGGACTCGGTGACGGAGAACAGCGCAGGGCCTCTGGCGCCGGGTCCTGTCCCGATCTCGTCGTACTCGTCCCAGTACGGGTCGATCTCGGAATCCCAGTCGGGATGCTCGGGGACGGCGTCGTCGAGTTCGACGAGCCGTTCGATGTCGTCCCGGGCGAGCAACTCCACCCGGCGGAACATGGCGTTTCGCACCATCACCCGGAAGGCGCGCCGATTCGCGGTGACAGGCCTGGACGCGCCGGCCGATTGACCGAAGGCCAGCTCCGCGACCTGTTCAGAGGACACGTCGGGATCGGTGAGCAGCTCCCATTCGTCGAGCAGGCTCGAGTCGACCTGACGGACCAGCTCGCCCAACCACTCCACGAGGTCGTCGAACTCCTCGGACCTCAGGTCGGCGGGGACCGTCTGGCGGAGGGTCCGGTAAGCGTCGGTGAGATAGCGCAGGACCGCCCCCTCCGAGCGGCTGAGACCGTATGCCGAGATCAGGTCGGAGAAGGTCATGCCCCGCTCGACCATCACCCTGATGACGGACTTGGGTGACGGCTCGATCCCCGTAACCCAGGGATGCCCGGCCCGATAGGCGTCGTACGCGTCGGACAGGAGGTCGTCGAGCGGTCTGGGCCACGTGATGTCCTCGACGAGCTCCATCCGCTCGGAGTACTCGACACCGTCGGCCTTGAGCGAGGCGATCGCCTCGCCGCGGGCTTCGCGCTGCTGCGCATAGAGAACGGGCCGTGGGTCGTCGAGGACGGCTTCGATAACCGAGACGATGTCGAGATCCGGGGTTGGGGAGTCGGGGTCCAGGACCTCCATCGCGGCCAACGCGAACGGCGCCAGCGGCTGGTTGAGGGCGAAATCGCGCTGGAGGTCCACAGTGAGTCGAACGTGCCGTCCGTCGTCGTCGGGCTCTGCCAGCCGCTCCACGATGCCCGCGGTCTCCAAGCCACGGAACAGCTCGATCGAGCGCAGTACGTGGTGGCGTGTGCGGGCCCGGGTCTCGTGGGACGAGAGCAGGAGGTGCCGCATGTGGCCGTAGCAGCTGCCCGGCCGCGAGATGACGTTGAGCAGCATCGAGTTGCTGACCTCGAACCGGCTGGTGAGCTGCTCCGGCTGGGCGCCGACGAGCTTGTCGAAGGTCGATTGTGACCAGTTGACGAAACCCTCCGGCGGCTTCTTCTTTGCGGTCCTGGCCTTCTTCTTGGGGTTGGCCAGGGCCTTCGCCGCCGCCTTGGCGTTCTCGATCTCGTGCTCCGGGGCCAGCACCACCACGAACCCCTCGGTGTCGAATCCGGCGCGCCCTGCGCGCCCGGCGATCTGGTGGAACTCCCGGGCCTTGAGGACTCGCTGACGGCGGCCGTCGAATTTGGTCAACCCCGTGAACAGCACCGACCTGATGGGGACGTTGATCCCCACCCCGAGGGTGTCGGTGCCGCAGATGACGTTGAGCAGGCCATCCTGCGCGAGCTTTTCGACGAGGCGGCGATACTTGGGGAGCATCCCCGCGTGGTGGACACCGATCCCGTGGAGCAGGAGCTTGCGGAGGGTCCGGCCGAACGACGTGGTGAAACGGAACCCGCCGATCTCGTCCGCGATGGCTCGTTTGCGATCACGGTCGGCCACCGAGAGGGACGTGAGCGCCTGGGCCTGCTCGAGCGCGGCAGCCTGGGTGAAGTGCACGATGTAGACGGGTGCCTTGCCCTCGCGCAGCAGGATCTCCACCGACTCGTGAACGCCGCTGAGGGCGTAGTCGAAGCTCAGCGGGACCGGACGCTGCGTGCCGCCGATGTGGGTGCAGGGCCGACCGGTGCGTTCCTCGAGGTCGGCCTGCAACCAGCCGACGTCTCCGAGCGTGGCGGACATCAGCAGGAACTGCGTGTCGGGGAGCTCGATGAGCGGCACCTGCCAGGCCCATCCACGGTCGGGCTCCGAGTAGTAGTGGAACTCGTCCATCACCACTTGGCCGATCTCGGCATCGGCCCCCTCGCGAAGCGCGATGTTGGCGACGATCTCGGCGGTCGCGCAGACGATCGGCGCATCGGGGTTGACCGAGGCGTCCCCGGTGATCATTCCCACGTTCTCGGCGCCGAACACCTCGCACAGCGCGAAGAACTTCTCGCTCACCAGGGCCTTGATCGGCGCGGTGTAGTAGCTCCGCACGCCGCGGGCCATCGCGGCGAAATGCGCACCCAGCGCCACCAGCGACTTACCGGACCCCGTGGGGGTGGCCAGGATGACGTGGCTGCCGGCGGCGACCTCGAGGACCGCTTCCTCCTGTGCCGGGTACAACTGCAGGCCCCGGTCCGCGGCCCACGCCACGAACGCGTCGTACACCGCCTCGTCGTGGAGGCCGGCGGGAACGTCGTCGAGGTCAGCGAGCAGATCGGGCAGATGCACCCGTCCGAGCCTAGTCGCCCGGCCTCGTCACTCGCCCGGCTGCGGTCCGCCGTCGGAGTCGCCGCCTGACTGCTGGGCGAGGAAGCGCTCGAACTCCGCACCGATCTCGTCGCCGGAGGGCAGCGGCTTGCCTCCGGGATTGAGCGAGTCCGAGCCCATCCGTGCCTCCATGAACTCGTCGTACTGCTTCTCCATGTGCTCGATGGCCGTGAGGATCTCCGCGTTGTGGGCGATCTGCGCGTTCACCTGGGACGTGAACTCCTCCGCTGACTTCTCCAGTTCCTCGGTGGGCAGATCGAGTCCGCCGACCTTGGCGATGCTCCCGACCAGGTTGAGCACGGCCGCCGGGTAGGCGGTCTGCGAGAGGTACTGGGGCACGTGAACGGTGAATCCCGCCGACGGGATGCCGTGCTCGGACATCCGGAGTTCCAGGAGGGAGCTGACGTTTCCAGGCACCGAGAACTCACCGGGCCAGGCGGTGAAGCCACGGATCAGGTCCACGTCGCTGGCGTGGGCGCTGGCGTTGGTGGGCCGGGTGTGGGGCACGCCGAGGGGGATCGAACCGAGCCCGATGGACATGCGGACGCCGAACGCCCCCGCCAGATCGATGACGGACTCGGTGAAGCCGTCCCACCGCAGGTCCGGCTCGAGACCGGACAGCAGCAGGAAGGAGCTTCCGTCCGCGTCCTTGACGGCATGGATCTGAATCGTGGGCTCGTCGTAGCTCGCGAAGTGGTCGAAGGAGTACTTCAGATGCGGGCGCCGTGATCGATAGTCGACGAGCTGATCCGCGTCGAACTCGACGATCAACTGCGAGTCCAGGGAGTCACGGAGGTGCTCGGTGGCGCCCTCGATCGCCTGCCCCGCATCGGAGAACCCCTCGAGTCCGTGCACGAGCACCGGCCCCCGGCCGTCCGCGGACCGCAGATCGGGAAGGGGTTGGATCAGTCGGTACAGATCGCTGTGCCTGGCCATGTCGACTCCTCTCATCACCGCACCTCGTCAACGGGGCGACGAAGCTCGCGCGGTCGTCCATTCGGGACGGGTACTCACCCCTTTGCCAACGTCAGGCCGCGGCGGATGATTCCCCGCGCGCACCGCTTCCTCCACAGGCGCGCGTCACAGACGTCCGCAGGAGCGGGCGGCGCGACCCGGATGCATGAGGGTTGGGGCGGTGGAGGACACCCGCGGACCGCGCTCCCAGATCCGGGACGGGGCCGCGCGAGGAGAGACGGGTGGACGGCGATGACGACACGAGGCCGAACCGGAGACGACGGTCGGGACGAGCGGGAGCGGGTGGTGATCAGTTCGCCGGAGGAGATGATCGCCTCCGTCCCGGCGATGCTCGGTTTTCCTCCACCCCCGGGGTCAGTCGTGCTGGTGGGCGGGAGGATGTCCGACGGCGGCAACGCGCCGGTCATGCGGGTGGATGTGCCCGGGCTCCAGGACGAGGACACGATCGCCCCCACGGAGGGCGAGTTGTTCGATGAACCCGGTCTCGATGCTCCGGACGGGGAGCCGGGGCTGGTCGGCAGGATCGATCCGGGCCCGGCCCAGAGCCTGGCCCAGTTCTGCGCGCGGGAAGGGGTCCGGTCCGTGCACCTGATCGTGGTGCGGGAGGACTGCATCGACGGGCATCTCGCCGCTCAGCGGGCGATGGACGCTGCGGCCGCGTTCGACTACTGGCTGGGGTTGGCGGGCACGGAGGTCGTCAACGCCTTCGGGGTGGAGGAGTTCGCGGCGGGTGCCCCGTGGGTGGATCTGTTCGGGATGGTCCGGGGAATCCAACTCGATCCCGACGCCACGCATCTGGCTGCGGTGTACGCGTTCCAGGGACGGTCGGTCGCGGCATCGAGGAGCGACATCGAGCGCCTGTACCTGACCCGCGACCCGGACGCGAGGGACACGGATGGAGGCGGCACCGATGCAGCGGCGACGGCGGGGACGTCCGCGCTGGTGGCGCGGCACGACTCCGCCGCCGCGCGCCTGGGAACCGGGGAGCGGGTCGACGACAACGAGCTTGCCGTGATCGGACGCGGCCTGCTGTCGATCGACGTCCGTGACGAGGTCTATCGGAACCTGGCCCAGCGCCCGCTGACCGACGACGACGGCCGCCGCCTGCTCTGGTGGGCCCTGGCTCGTCGACGACCCCCGAAGGAGCGTTCGGTGGCTCTGCTCCTCCTCGGTGCCGCGGCCTACTTCGCGGGAAGTGGCGTCCATGCGAACGCCGCACTCTCCGCAGCGGTGACGGCCGATGGCGCGAATTCGCTGGCGCGGCTCATCCTGAACGGTCTGATCGAAGGGATCGCACCGGAACGCCTCAGGCAGGTGGCGGCTGCATGAGGAGCTCGCGGCGCCGGATCAGGGCAGCGGTGAGAGGGGAGGGGCCGTGACGAGATGCTGACAGGCGGGGCCTGCCGCAGGGGCTCCGCGTCGACTGGTTCGCGCACAGCCCGCCCGGCACTGATCTTCCGGGTGCTCGGCGGGCTGTGCGTGCGTGCTCGTGTCGCTCGCCGTCAGCGGCGGTGTCGTCAACGAGCAGCCGAGTGAGCGCGATCTCCGAGCGCCTCGGTGAACTTCCATGCATCCTCGACGACCGTGCGTAGATCGGTACGGCCGGGCGTCCAGCCGAGCTCGGTGATCGCCCTGGCGCTGGACGCGACCAACACCGCGGGATCTCCGGCCCGTCGAGGCGCGATGACGTCCGGGATCGGGCGGCCCGTGACCTCGCGACAGACGTCGATGACCTCACGCACCGAGAACCCCTCGCCACTACCGAGGTTGAGGATCCGGTGGACGCCCGGGGAGTTGGACTCGAGGGCGAGGACGTGCGCATCGGCGAGATCTGCGACATGGATGTAGTCGCGGATGCAGGTGCCGTCCGGGGTGGGCCAGTCGTCACCGAACACCTTGATGTCCTCGCGGTGTCCGAGCGCGACCTGCAGAACCAGCGGGATGAGGTGGGTCTCCACGACGCGGTTCTCGCCCGCGGCCCCGTAGGCGCCGGCCACGTTGAAGTATCGCAGGCTGGTCGCCGCCAGCCCGTGGGCCGCGGCGTACGAGCTGATCGCGTGATCGATCGCGAGCTTGGTCGCCCCATAGGTGTTGGTGGGCCTCGTCGGCATGTCCTCGGTGATCGGTACCTGCTCGGGCTCGCCGTAGGTCGCCGCGGTGGAGGAGAAGACGAGGTTCCCGACGCCGGCGGTGCGCATCGCATCGAGCAGCGTCAATGAGGTGACGACATTGCCCTGCCAGTACTCGCCGGGCTTCTCCACCGACTCGCCCACGAGGGAGCGAGCCGCGAAATGCAGGACCCCGTCGAAGGACGGGTCGAGGACGTCCCCGACGCTCTCGGCGACATCGCCTTCGATGAAGGTCGCGCCCTCGGGGACACCCTCACGATTGCCGGTCGACAGGTCGTCGAGGATCACCACCTCGTGACCGCGCTCGACGAGGACGGTGGCGCAGACCCCGCCGACGTATCCGGCGCCGCCGGTGACGAGGAGCTTCACGGGAGGAGCTCGACCTGGATCGCGTGGGCATGATCCCCGTCGATCTCCACTGTGTGACCGGACCCGGAGTTGAGCTCCACGAGGTGCCCGCGACGGGTGGCGGTGACGGTCTTGAGGGGCTCAACGCCGGTGGCCCGGAACTCGGAGATGAGCTCGGTGTCGATCTGGACGTTCTCGCCGATCGCCTGGATGCGCACCTGGTGGGGCACGTCGGGTTCGAGTTCCGAGAGTCGGATGTACGTCAGCTCCTCACCCGTCGCGGAGCTGTACCCGATCCGCTCGAGACCGGGGATGGGGTTGCCGTACGGGGAGGTACGGGGATCGTCGAGCACCTCGATGAGGCGACGCTCGACGTCGTCACTCATGACGTGTTCCCATCGACACGCCTCGGAGTGGACCTTCTCCAGTTCCAGTCCGATCACATCGACCAGGAGCCTTTCGGCGAGGCGGTGCTTACGCATCACGTCCACCGCGAGCTCCCGGCCGTGGGGAGTGAGCTGGAGATGGCGATCCGGGGCCACCAGCACAAGCCCGTCCCGCTCCATGCGCGCGACCGTCTGGCTCACGGTCGGGCCACTCTGCTCGAGGCGCTCGGCGATCCGCGCACGCAGCGGGATGACCCCTTCCTCCTCCAGCTCGTAAATGGTGCGGAGGTACATCTCGGTGGTGTCCACCAGGTCCTTCACGCTGCAGTCCTCCGAGTCGAAAAGCCGGTAGAGAGATTGTCCTACTGATCCGCGGGCGACCCGCGCCCGTGGATCTCGTCGGCACCGAGCCTACCGTCGCGGCACCGACCGGGGTGGAGCGCTCTCAAACCCGGGCCGCACCGCAGTACGTTGCGTAGATTCGCGGGTGACGCAGACCTCGGTTCAAGCCGGGGAGGCGAGGCCGGGAACCACCCGGCGGAAACGGGAGGACGGTGACCATGACGGGCATCCGGGACGGAGTCGCGGCGGGGGTGGTGTGGAGTCCGTCGTTGTTGGAATACCGCCACTCGGCGGACCACCCGATGAGTCCGAGGCGACTTGATCTGACGATGTCGCTGGCCACCGAGCTCGGTGTTCTCCAGGGAGTGGAGCTGATCGATCCCGGATCGGCGACGGACGAGGAGCTTCTCCGCGTCCATACCTCGCGATATATCGACTCGGTCATAGCCGCCGGCGATCTGCCGCCCGGTGAGCACGTGGGAATGAGTCACGGGCTGGGAACCGCCGACAACCCGACGTTCCCGGGGATGCACGAGGCCAGCGCGGCTGTGGCCGGTGGAACACTCGCCGCGGCGCGCGCGATCGCGGACGGTGTCGCCACGCGGGCGGTGTCGGTCGCGGGTGGGATGCACCATGCGATGCCGGCTGCCGCCGCCGGCTTCTGCGTGTACAACGACGCCGCGGTGGCGATCAGCTGGTTGCTCGACAACGGCTACGACCGCGTCGCCTATGTCGATATCGACGTCCACCACGGCGACGGGGTCCAGACCGCCTTCTACGAGGATCCGCGGGTTCTCACGGTCTCGTTGCACCAGCACCCCGCCACGCTGTGGCCCTCGACGGGCTGGGCGTCCGAGACCGGCGTGGGCCGGGCCGAGGGCATGTCCGTCAACCTCGCCTATCTGCCCGCTGTCACCGATCCGCTGTGGCTACGCGGTTTCCATGCCGTGGTGCCCGGGCTGTTGCGGGCATTCGAGCCGCAGATCATCGTCCTGCAGGCCGGATGCGACTCGCACCGCGAGGACCCGCTCGCGGACCTGTCGCTCAGCGTCGACGGGCATCGTCGGTCCTATCTGGACATGGTCGCGTTGGCGGACGAGATCTGCGAGGGTCGGCTCATCGCGATCGGGGGCGGCGGGTACGAGCTGGTCCGGGTGGTCCCGAGGTCGTGGACCCACCTGATCGGGGCCGTGCTCGGTGTGCCGGTGGACCCGGACACCGTAGTGCCGGAATCGTGGCGGACGATGGCCGGCCGACTCACCGTGCCGGACCGGGTGCCGCAGTCCATGAGCGACGGGGAGATCCCGGAGTACACCCCGTGGGAGCCGGCCGGGGCCGACCGGGGTGTCGAGATCGACCGGTCGCTGGCTCGACTGGACCAGTCCATCCTCGATACCAGGCGCTCGGTGTTCCCACTGCACGGGCTCGACCCCGACGATCCGAGGGACTGACCCCATGGGTGACCGCCCCGTGGTCAACCCGCACGACGACCATTGACCGACCGATGAACTCCGCCCCTGGAGGACCACACATGGCGCACCCCGGAGACACTCCGACCGGCGATCCGATGAACCAGACCTCCACGACCGGTGGGCCCCCGGCGGTGGAACCCCCGGAGCACGCCTCGACCGACACCTCGGTGGACGTCTACCCGGACGGGTATCCACACGAGTGGGCGGCCGACGTCCTCGGCTCCGACGGCCGAGCGGTCCGGGTCCGGCCGATCCTCCCCGAGGACGCCGAGAAGATCTCGCGATTCCACACGAGCTTGTCAGAACGGACCCGCTACCTGCGGTATTTCGGATCGCGGGATGTTCTCTCGGATCGGGAACTCCGGCGGATGACCAACGTGGACTACCGCGATCGGATGGCGTTCGTGGCGGAGCTCGGTGCGGAGATCATCGGGATCGCGATCTACGAGCGGCTACCCGACTCGACGTTCGCGGAGGTCGCGTTCACCATCTCGGACCAGCACCAGGGCCGGGGCCTGGGGTCGATCTTCCTCGAACATCTGGCCGGCGCGGCCGCGGAGTGCGGTATCGACCATTTCGAGGCTGAGGTCCTGTCGGAGAACCGCTCGATGATCCAGGTCTTCCGTAGGGCCGGGTACGAGATCTCACGGTCGTTCGACGGCTCGACCCTGCACCTGGAATTCGCCATCGACCCGACCGAGGCGCTGACCAACGTCCGGAACTCCCGCGAGGCTGCGGCCGAGTCGCGAAGCGTCGCCCGGGTTCTCAACCCCGCGTCGGTGGCCGTGATCGGAGCGTCGGACCAGGTCGGCAAGATCGGCCACACGGTTCTGCGAAACCTCATCGCCAACGGGTTTTCCGGGCCGGTGTACCCGGTCAACTCGGACGCCAACTCGGTGCAGTCGGTACGCGCCTACGCGAGCGTCCGGGACATCCCGGATCCGGTGGACCTCGCGGTGGTCGCCGTCCCGGCCGCGTCGATGTCGGAGGTCCTCGACGACTGCCTGTCCAAGGGCGTGTCGACCCTCGTCGTCATCTCGGCGGGGTTCTCCGACGTCGGAAGTGCGGGAGTCGTTTCGGAGCGGCGTCTCGTGAGCGAGGCGCGCGCGCACGGCATGCGCGTGGTCGGACCGAACGCGCTGGGCGTGATCAACACCTCCTCCGACGTCCAGCTCAACGCGACCCTGGCGGAACTGGTCCCCGGCCCCGGACGGGTGGGGTTCTTCTGCCAGTCCGGTGCTCTGGGGATCACGATCCTCGCCGCGGCGGCACGGCGTCGGCTCGGTCTGTCCACGTTCGTCTCCGCGGGAAACCGCGCCGACGTCTCGGGTAACGACCTGATGCAGTACTGGGACACCGACTCGGCCACCGAGGTGGTGTTGCTGTACCTCGAGAGCTTCGGTAACCCGCGGAAGTTCTCCCGGATCGCGCGGCGGATAGCCCGCAACAAGCCGGTCGTGGTGGTGCGGCGCGCCGCCGACGACCTCGAATCCGGCGTCGAGGGGCTCACCGCATCGGCGATCCGCGGACTCTTCCGCGACTCAGGTCTCATCCAGGTCGACTCGATCACCGACATGTTCGACACCGCGACGCTCCTCGCGTATCAGCCGCTACCCGCCGGTGGTCGGCTGGGGATCGTCGGGAACTCGTCGGCCGTGGCTCGCCTCGGTGGTGACTCGGCGCGGTTGCAGGGCTTCACCGTCGCCCATTCGGTCGATCTCGGGGCCGGAGCGAACCCGGAGGAGTTCCGGACCGCGATCTCCGACGCCCTCGACCGTGATGAGGTGGACTCCGTTCTGACGGTCTTCGTACCGCCTGTGGCCACGGAACCGGACAAGTTCGCCGAGGCCATCCGTGCCGCCGCTGCGGAGAGCGAGAAGCCCGTCGTCAGTACGTTCCTCGCCGGGGAGGGTCTTCCGGAGGGGCTGACCGTGACCGATGAGTCCGGCGTCGCCTCGCGCGGATCCATCCCCTCGTATCCGTACCCGGAGCGAGCGGTGTCCGCGCTGGTGCGGGCCCGACGCTACGCCGAATGGCTGGATCGCCCCGCAGAGGAACCCGCCGAGTTCGAGGACATCGACCGCGTGCGTGCCCGCGAACTCGTCGACTCGCTGTGCCACCTCAACGCCGGTACCGACTCGTTCGAGCTCACGCAGGGCCAGGTGCGGGCGCTACTCGAGTGCTACGGCATCGACATCGTCGACTACCGCGTCGCCACCGACGTCGAGCAGGCCGTGATGGCCGCCGACGAACTCGGGTACCCGGTCGCGGTGAAGGCGATGAGCGAGAAATGGCGCACCCGGAGCGATCAGTCGGGGGTCCGGCTCGATCTGGCCGACGCCGGCGCCGTCCGGCACGCGTTCGACTACCTGCAGTCCTCCACCGGGTCGCGCTCACTTCACGTGCAGAAGATGGCCACCAAGGGAGTCGCCGTCACGATCCGGGTCGCCGACCATCCGATCTTCGGGTCGCTGATCTCGTTCGGGCTGTCCGGGCTGCTCTCGGACCTCCTCGCGGACCGGGCCTTCAGCACCCTGCCGATCTCCCCGACGGAGGCCGCGGCATTGCTCGACCGGCCCCGGGCGGCCCCGATCCTGGACGGGTACGCGGGCGACACCCCGGCGGACCGGGGGGCGCTCGTCGACCTCATGGGACGAGTGTCCTGCCTGGCCGAGGATGTACCGGAGATGCGCAAGCTCTCGCTGGATCCGGGGCTGGCCACGCCCAGCGGTCTGTCCGTGCTCTTCGCGAGCGTGCAGCTCGGGCCTCCGCCGTTGTTCAGCGGCGACGAAGGACCGCGCCGACTTCGCTAGAACCAGTCCGCACCGGAAGCGGCCCGCAGACGACGAAACGGCCCCGCCTCCGGGGCCGATTCGGGTCGATGGGGTCCTACGCGGCCCCGGCACCGGAGCCACGACCTCGTGGCGTCAACGTCTTGGTCGCGACGTCGTGGCCGCTACGCGGTCCGCGGTATCAGACGGCGTACGACCGCAGCTTGTCAGCGCGGCGGCCCTCGCGGAGCTTGGCCATAACCTCGCGCTCGATCTGACGCACGCGCTCACGGGACAGGCCGAAGCGCTTGCCGATCTGGTCGAGGGTCCGCGGCTGACCGTCATTGAGGCCGAAACGCAGCGTGATGACCTGCTGCTCACGCTCCTCGAGCGTGGCCAGGACGGCGCGGACATCCGAGTGCATGACGTTGGTCACGACCGTGTTCTCGGCGCTGGTCGCCTCGGCGTCCTCGATGAAGTCGCCCAGCGGCGCCTCTTCGTCCGCACCCACCGGCATGTCCAGGCTGACCGGGTCGCGCGAATGGTCGAGGAGCTCCTCGATCTTGTGCGCGGGGATGCCCGACTCCTCGGCGAGCTCCTCCAGTGTCGACTCGCGGCCGAGCTGCTGGTGCAGCTCACGCTTGATCCGCGCCAGCTTGTTCACCTGCTCGACGAGATGCACCGGAAGCCGGATGGTGCGCGACTGGTCGGCCATACCGCGGGTGATGGCCTGGCGGATCCACCACGTGGCGTAGGTCGAGAACTTGAACCCCTTGGCGTAGTCGAACTTCTCCATCGCGCGGATCAGCCCGAGGTTGCCCTCCTGGATGAGATCGAGGAGTGGCATCCCACGGCCCGTGTAGCGCTTGGCCAGGGAGACCACCAGACGAAGGTTGGCCTCGAGGAGGTGGGCGCGGGCGGCCTCGCCCTCCCGGACGATGGTCGCGAGATCGGCCTTCTTGACGGGGCCCAGGCGCTTCTTGGTGGCCAGCAGATGCTTGGCGTACAGACCGGCCTCGATGCGCTTCGACAGCTCCACCTCGTCCTCGGCGTTGAGCAGGGCGGTCTTGCCGATCCCGTTGAGGTAGACGCGGACCAGGTCGGCGCTGGGGCTCTGGCCGTCCGAATCCGCCTCCGTCCGATGGTCCGAACGGGTGGTGGCTGACGTCATGTCTCCTCCTCCTGCCTTGCCCGGGGGTGGGCCGGCGGTCGGTCGCTGGTGGACGGATCAGGATCGTGTCCGTATTCCGGTCACGTACACCTACAACGGCAGAGGTACCGGGAATGTTCCCGGGTGGATGATTTCGGTCACGACATGTGGCGGAATGAAATACCCGTCACCGTGAGTTCGGGGTGTCGATGAGCAGCGTGAACGGGCCGTCGTTGACCGAGCGCACCTGCATCATCGCGCCGAAGACCCCGGTCGAGACCTCGAGCCCGCGGTCACGAAGACCGCGCACCACGGCCGCCACAGCCAGCTCGGCCACCTCACCGGGTGCGGCCCGGGACCATGACGGGCGCCGCCCCTTGGCTGTCGAACCCATCAGCGTGAACTGGCTGACCACCAGGACCGGGGCGCCGACCTCGACCGCGCTCGTCTCCTCACGCAGGATCCGCAACTCCGCGATCTTGCGGACCATCGTGTCGATGTCCGCCTCGTCGTCGTCGTTCGATACCCCCAACAGCACCAACAGCCCCGGGCCGGGGAGGGCGCCCACCACGGCGTCGTCGACCGTGACCGACGCCTCGGTGACCCGCGAGACCACGGCCCTCACCCGTCGGCCCCCGGCGATGACGCGCCCTCCGGGGCGTCGGCGGGGGACGATCCCCCGGGAGCCGCGGCCTCGGCCCCCGGCGGCAACAAACCGGGGACCCCGGCGGGTACGAGGAAGCCGTGCAGGAACAGGTCGACGACCACCCGACGTACCGGCGCCGCGAGTTCGTCCGGATCGGCGCCCGCCGCCGCGCCCGCGAGGATCACCAGATCCGCCAACGATAGGGCGCCAGTCCGCGCGCCCCGCAGCACCGTGGCGGTGAACTGATCGATCTCGTGTCGCCACCGCGCGCCGGTGACCCGCTCGACCACGACGGTGGCGGGACCCGCCGGCAGGCCGTCCGGGCCGGTGGGCGCCAAGGACTCCGACACGTGCAGATGGACGTCGGGGGAGACGGTGAACACGGTCCGGTCCAGCGCGACGTCCTCGCTGCCATGACGGTGCGCGGCCTCGCGCAGCCACGCGGTGCGGGCGAAATAGGCCTCCGCCTCGTCGCCCAGGCCCGCGTCGAAGGGGTGCGTCAGGTCCTCACACAGCACCGACGACGGGCCGTCGATGCGTCGCAGATACACGTAACCGAACCCGATGCCCGCCACGCCCTCGTCACGGAAGTGGTCCAGCCAGGCGTCGGCCGCCTTCCACGTGGACTCGTCGCGCGGGTCCATCCCCTCGTCGGTCAACCATGTCCACGCGTAGAGGCCCGGATCGGACGAGTCCCTGCGGAGGAACCAGGCATCGACCCCGTCGGCCGGCACCCACGCGGCCACATGCGAACGCCAGTCCACGTCCTCCCGCTCGACCCAGGACGCCAGCAGGATCGCCGTCCCGCCCTCGGCGAGATGTTCCGGAGCGCCGGACACGACCGTCCGACTGGCGCCGTCGAGTGCGAGCCCCGACTCCCGGTACGAGTGACCCATCTCGGACGGGCCCACCACGAACGGCGGGTTGGCGACGATCCGGTCGAAAGTCCGCCCGGCGACGGGGCCGAACCACGGGCCCCGGACGAGCTCGGCCTCCATCGCGTTGATCGCCAGAGTCGCCTCCGCCAACTCGAGGCACCGCGGGGTGATGTCCGTGCCGGTCCCGGCCTCGCCGGACTCGAGCGCGTGCACCAACTGGATGCCGCAGCCCGTTCCCAGATCAAGAACGGAACCGGCGGGGGAGGTGGGCGTGATCCGCAGAAGGGACAGCGTGGCCTGGCCCACGCCGAGCACGTGGTCCGGCCGGGTCCCGGTGCGGACCATCGACCCGTCGACGTCAGAGAACACCCAGCGGGTCCCGTGGCCGGTGTCGACGGGACGGAGGTCGACGAGTGCCTGCACCGCGCCGTCGTCACCGACGGACCACAGGCCCGCCCCGATGCCGGCCCCGAGGTCGACCTCCGGGAGCAGTTCGGTGACCACAGCGCGGGGGAGCGCATCACCCAACACGAACAGACGCACCAGCGCGCCAGCCGCGCCGGAGTTCCGGGCGTGGCGCCGGACGACCGCAGCGTCCGAGCGGGCGAGCGCCGAGACGGCCTCCTGTCCCAGGGCCCGCTCCAGCCCCGGAACGGTGTACCCGTGCTCGCGGAACGCCGCGGCCAGAAAGGGGGAGAGAACCGCGAGGGAGTCGGTGGAACGGGTCACGGGTTCAGGGTCGCTTTCGTCAGTGGTCGCCGCTGGTGGGTTCGTCGGTGTCACCGGTGTCGTCGGCCTCATCGGCCTCATCGGCGTCCTCGGGGCCATCGGTGTCGGCCTCGCCGTCGCCGTGGGGGTCGGTGTGGGCATCGGTGGTCTTGCCCGTCAACCCGGACGGCAGGGCCACCGTCCGCGGCGCGGACAGGCGCCCCGCGTTATAGGTGCGGGCCTGCTGCTTGGGGAGCGGCGGGCGATCGTTGGCGCCGATCACGGCGATCCACGGGATCGGGATCGATCCCGCGACGATCGCCAGCGCGATCCACGGGTTGTTCCAGAGCGCGAGCGCACCCGCAGCGAGCAACAGTGCCGGGATCCGGACACTCATCAACAGGAAATACCGCTTCTTCCGGGCCGCGAGTTCGTCCTGGTACGACTGTCGCGCCCCGGTGATGAGGACGGGGCTCGAGGTGTCATCCCGATCCCCGGACCGCTTTCGTCGGAAGTCGGGTGCCATGGACCCCAAGGTACTCCGGGGTGCGCGCTGGAGCGTTGGCGCGGTGACGGCCGGGTGCGGCATCATGAGGGGGTGAGCACCACCCGGACCAAGACACTCGAGCGTCCCGAGGTCACTACGACCGAGGAGACGGAGGACGACGCCCCGAAGTTCTTCCACTACGTGGACAAGAGCAAGATCGCCGAGAGCGCGGTCATGGGAACCTACGTGATCGCCCTGTGCGGTGAGGTCTTCCCGGTCACCCGCTCGGCCAAGCCCGGTTCTCCGGTATGCCCGGAGTGCAAGCGCGTCTACGAGACCCTGAAGCCTGGTGAGTGATCCCGGAGCGGTCCCGGGCACCGAGGAACTGACCGCAGAACCCATCACCCCGCCGGCCGGCGGGCCGTCGCTGCGCGCCTGGCAGCGCACAGCCCTGCGCAAGTACCTCATGGCCCGGCCCAAGGACTTCCTCGCCGTGGCCACGCCGGGTGCCGGCAAGACGACGTTCGGCCTCCGGGTCGCCAACGAGTTGCTGGCGGACCGGACCGTCGACACGATCACGGTCGTCGCGCCGACCGAACACCTGAAGTACCAGTGGGCGGCCTCCGCGGCCCGTGCCGGGATCGCGTTGGACCCCGAGTACAGCAACTCCTCGGGGGCACTCGCTCCCGAGTTCCACGGTGTGGTGGTGACCTACGCGCAGGTCGCAGCGCACCCGTTCAAGCATCGCGGGCGCACCACGGCACGCCGCACACTGGTGATCCTCGACGAGATCCACCACGGCGGTGACGCGAAGAGTTGGGGCGACGGTATCCGCGAGGCGTTCGAGGACGCCGAGCGCCGCCTCTCGCTGACGGGGACACCGTTCCGCTCGGACGACAGTCCGATCCCGTTCGTCACCTACGAGCCCGACGGTCAGGGTCATCAGCGTTCGAAGGCCGACCACGCCTACGGCTACGCCGACGCGCTGGCCGACGGCGTCGTCCGTCCCGTCGTCTTCCTGGCCTACTCCGGTGAAGCGCGCTGGCGTTCCAACGCCGGCGAGGAGTTCTCGGCCCGCCTCGGTGAGCCGCTCAGCGCGGACCAGATGTCCCGGGCCTGGCGAGTCGCGCTCGACCCGCACGGCGACTGGATGCCGGCGGTTCTGCAGGCGGCCCACACCCGGCTGCGCCAGATCCGCGCGGGCGGTGTTCCGGACGCCGGCGGCCTGGTGATCGCCACCGATCAGGAGCGCGCGCGGGAGTATGCGGCGTTGCTGACCGAGATCACCGGCAAGCCGCCGACGGTGGTCCTGTCCGACGACCCGACGGCATCGAGCCGGATCGGTGCCTTCTCGGATTCGACCGACGAGTGGATGGTTGCCGTCCGCATGGTCTCGGAGGGCGTCGACGTGCCCCGACTCAGTGTGGGCGTCTATGCCACCAGCGCCTCCACCCCGCTGTACTTCGCCCAGGCCATCGGGCGGTTCGTGCGTTCGCGGCGCCCGGGGGAGACCGCCTCGGTGTTCCTGCCGTCGGTGCCTGTGTTGCTGAAGCTCGCCTCGGAGATGGAGGCCCAGCGCGATCACGTGCTGGGTAAGCCGCATCGGGAGGAGGGGCTGGAGGACCAGCTGCTCGCCCAGGCGAACCAACAGCAGGACGAGAACACGGAGGACGAAGAGGACCGCGGCTACATCTCCCTGGGCGCGGACGCCGAGCTCGACCAGATCGTGTACGAGGGGTCTTCGTACGGCACCGCGACATTCGCCGGCAGTGAGGAGGAGGCCGACTACATCGGGCTCCCCGGCCTGCTGGGAGCGGACGACGTGAAGGCCCTTCTGCGGCAGCGGGAGAAGGAGCAGTTGAGGGATCGTTCCTCCGCGCAGGCCTCCGGGCCCGGGGCGGTGTCCGTGGTGGGCGCCGACCCCGCCGTGTCGGGAGCGACTCTGCCGGGCAACGCCGCGGGCCCCGGCGCCCACGCCGGCGCCGCCGCCGAGCGGGTCGCCTCGGCCGCCGAGCTCAAGGATCTGCGGCGCCAGCTCAACACCCTGGTCTCCGTGTACTCGGGCCGCCTGGGCAAGTCCCACGGGGCGATCCACTCCCAGCTGCGCAACGCCTGCGGTGGTCCGCCCGTGCCGATGGCCTCGACCGAGCAGATCCGCGAGAGGATCTCGACCCTGCGCAGCTGGTAGGTCCGCCGACCGGCCTCACCAAATCCAAGAAATCCGCTACTCGGATGCCCGATCCGCTACCTGCCTGCGGGTAGCGGATCGTGCGGGGGAGTAGCGGATCTCTCCGGGGCGGGTCAGTCCAGGTAGTCGCGCAGGACCTGCGAGCGCGACGGGTGCCGCAGCTTCGACATGGTCTTCGACTCGATCTGGCGGATCCGCTCGCGGGTCACGCCGTAGACCTGGCCGATCTCGTCGAGGGTCCGGGGGAGGCCGTCGGTGAGGCCGAAGCGAAGCCGGACCACGCCGGCCTCACGCTCGGAGAGCGTGTCGAGCACGGACCGCAGCTGGTCCTGCAGAAGCGTGAAGCTCACCGCGTCCACCGCGACCACGGCCTCGGAGTCCTCGATGAAGTCGCCGAGCTGCGAGTCACCCTCGTCGCCGATGGTCTGGTCGAGCGAGATGGGCTCCCGGGCGTACTGCTGGATCTCCAGCACCTTCTCCGGGGTGATGTCCATCTCCTTGGCGAGCTCCTCCGGGGTGGGCTCGCGGCCCAGATCCTGGAGCAGCTCACGCTGGATGCGACCGAGCTTGTTGATGACCTCGACCATGTGCACCGGGATACGGATAGTGCGGGCCTGGTCGGCCATGGCGCGGGTGATGGCCTGGCGGATCCACCAGGTGGCGTATGTGGAGAACTTGTAGCCCTTGGTGTAGTCGAACTTCTCGACCGCGCGGATCAGACCGAGGTTGCCCTCCTGGATGAGGTCCAGGAACGCCATGCCACGCCCGGTGTAGCGCTTGGCCAGGGAGACGACCAGCCGGAGGTTGGCCTCGAGCAGATGGTTCTTCGCGCGGACGCCGTCCCGCTCGATCCACTTGTAGTCGCGCCGCTGAGCGGTGGTGAGCTTCTCGCCGCGCTCGGCGACCTGCGCCATCCACCACGTGGAGTACAGGCCCGCCTCGATGCGCTTGGCGAGCTCCACCTCCTCCTCGGCGTTGAGGAGGGCGACCTTGCCGATCTGCTTGAGGTAGGCACGCACGGAGTCCGCGGACGCGGTGAGCTCGGCGTCCTTGCGGGCCTGCCGCAGAGCCTCGGACTCATCCTCGTCCCAGACGAAGTCACCGGAGGCCTTGTCCTTGGCGGAGGGCTCCTCCTTGGTTTCCTCGTCGGCCTCTTCGTCGTCCTCGACATCCTCGACCTCGACGTCTTCCAGCTCGGAGGTGTCGGGCTCGGCCTCGAGGTTCTCCGCCGACTCGTCGATCTGATCCTCGTCGACCTCGGACGTCGCCGGGGAGGTGGTCTTCTTGGCCGCCGTCTTCTTGGCGGCGGTCTTCTTCGCCGCCGTCTTTTTTGCCGCGGTCTTCTTGGCGGGGGCCTTCCTGGCCGCGGCCTTCTTCGCGGGCGCCTTCTTGGCGGCGGTCTTCTTGGCGGGGGCTGCGCCCGTGACCTCGGTGCCTGACGGATCGCCGCTCTCTGCGGGATCCGAACTGGTGGTCTTCGTGGCTGCCACAAACGCCCCTTCACAACCGGTTGCTAGATAGGAATCGGGGATCGGTGCCGCGTGCTCTGCAGACACTCGAGCCGTCCGCCTTGCGGTACCGGGCCCGTCCCCGGCCGGTACATGAGTCCGGCCTGCGCCATTGTAACGAGGAACCGGCGCGAGGGTCGCATCCGGCGGGGTTAACCGGGTCGGTCCTCGGTGACGGAGAGCGCCTCTCCGAGGTCGATGGCGCCGGAGTGCGCCGCGGCATAGAGGGCGGCACCGATGATCCCGGCGTCGTTGAGACGCACGGCCGCGCGAACGGGGGTGCGGTTCTCCAGAAGCGGGAACCACTCGTCGGCGGCCTCGCTGACCCCGCCCCCCAGCACGAATGCACGAGGCCACAGCAGGTCCTCGATCGCGCGAAGCACGTTGGACAGGTGCGGGGCCCATTCGGCGAAGGACATCTCCTCGCGCGCCCGGACGGCGCCCGACGCGAGGTGTTCGGCCTCATCGAAGCCCCGGCCGGCGATGTCCTCAATCATCAGATGGCCGAACTCGCTGTTGGGGATGAGCCGCCCGTTCATGAGCAGCGCGGAGCCGATCCCGGTTCCGATCGTGAGAAGGATCACGAGCCCGTCGACGCCCTCGCCCGCCCCGTAGTGCACTTCGGTCAGCCCGGCGGCATCGGCGTCGTTGAGCATGACAACCGTGCGCCCGGGCAGATGGCGGTCGAACAGGTCCACCACGTCGCAACCGATCCACGACTCGTCGATGTTGGGCGCGATCCTTGCGATCCCCTCGTGGATGACGGTCGGGACGGCCACCCCCACCGACCCGTCCCAGTCGAAATCGTCGACCATCTCCCGGATCGTCGCGGCGATCGCGTCGGGGGTGGCAGGCTGCGGGGTCGGCCTGAGCAGCCGGTCGCCGATCAACTCGCCGTCGGTCAGGTTCACCCGCCCGACCTTGATGCCGGTGCCGCCCACGTCCACCCCCAGGCCGACGGGGGCGGTGTCGGAGGAGTCAGAGGTGGTGTCGGCCAAGGAGGGCTCCCGGGTACGGGCCGCGATACACGGCGGGGATGGATCCGGCCCCGCGGGACGGGGCACGATGGGCGGTGGTCGCCCGCCCGACAGGCTATCCGCGGGGCCGGTCGGAGCGGGCCGATTGGACGACGACAACGACGACGAGGATGAGGATCGCATGACTGGAGACACGGCATCGGCGAGGTCGGACGACGGTCGTCCCGGGTTCATCGACGAGTTGCGGGAGCTGGCTGACCGGCTGGCTACCTCCGGGGGCGAGGTGGCGCGGCGGATGCTCGCCGAATTCGAGGGCCAGGGGCTGGGTGCTCGGTCAAAGAGTTCGGCGACGGACCCGGTCACGGTCATCGACACGTCGGTGGAGAGTCACCTACGCGGGGAGATCACCGCGCACCGGCCCGGCGACGCGGTGTTGGGTGAGGAGACCGGCGAGGCCCCCGGCTCGGGTGCAGCCAGCCGGGTGCGGTGGGTGGTCGACCCGGTGGACGGGACGGTGAACCTGCTCTACGGCATCCCGTTCACCGCGGTATCGGTCGCGGCTGAACTCGACGGTGTCGTCGTCGTCGGCGCCGTTCACAACATCGTCACCCGGGAGACCTGGACGGCCGCGCTCGACCGCGGGGCCACCCTCCGGGCAGCGGACGGTCAGGTCACCACGCTCGGTGTATCCGGCTGCGACGACCTGTCTCTCGCCCTGGTCGGCACCGGGTTCTCCTACGACGCGAAGCTGCGGGCCGAACAGGGCAGAGCGGTCGCGGCACTCCTGCCCGCGGTCCGCGACATCCGACGGTGCGGATCCGCGGCGCTCGACCTGTGCATGCTCGCCACCGGCCGTCTCGACGCCTATTACGAGCGCTGCCTCAAGCCCTGGGACTATGCGGCAGGGGGCCTCATCGCGGCGGAGTCTGGAGCGATCGTCTCGACCTCCCGCGACGACGCCGTGCCCACCGTCGCCGCGGGCCCGGGCGTCTCGGAGGCGTTCCGGCAGGCGCTACGGGATTGCGGGGCCCTCTAGGGTCGTCGGGCCGGCCGGAGACCAACCGGCGGCTTCAGACCCCGGAAGGGGTCAGCAGCTGACGGAACGGGCGGCCGCGAGCTCGGTGGAGATCGGCTGGCGCCCCACCTTCAGCTCGTCGAGCGCCCCCACCGAGGACACCGAATCGGACAGTCTCGAGAAGGTGGTGCCCAGCACGAGATCCACGGACGCGTCGTCCCGGCCATCGGTGACCAGCTGCATGCACGGCGCCGTCAGGGAGAGCGAACGGGCATTGGCCTCGCCCGCCTCGCCGTAGCGGATCTGCCCGTGGCACTCGAGCGCCTGGCCGTAGATCGGGTCGTTGCCGGTCGCGTCGGTGCCCGCGGGTTGGAAACCGCTCTCCGCGAGCTGAGCGGCGACGGCGCCCGCCTGACCGCTCTGCCCGTTGGCGTTGAGCACCCGCACACGGGTGTCGTCCAGGAACGCCGGCTCGACCTCGTCCAGAGCGTTGGCCGACTGCGACTCCAGGCCGGCCCCCTCCGCAGCCTCCGGGATCGGACAGGCGACGGCCTGGGTCGCGGCGTCATTTCCACGGAGCGCGAACGCCCACACGAGGCCTCCGAGGACCAGCACCGCGACCACGAACAGCACGTAGGGGGCCCGCAGGCGCGCCATCCCCCGAGCGGGGGACGGGGTCGGAGTGCTCTGTGTGCTCAGGTGGGCGACCATCGATGGCCTTCCTGCAGGTGGGCGGCGTGACGGCCCGGCAGGGCCCTTCGGCAACACTGTAAACGCCGACGCAGTCGCGCCGCCGCCGGGACACGGAAGGAACCCGTGGATGAAATTCCGTGGGGATTCCGTTAATATGCGTGCGCCGGTCGGACCACGACCGATGCGCGAACCCCTCGACTCGGACCCGCAGAAAAGAGACTCATGGCAACCGACTACGACGCACCCCGCCGGACAGAGGCGGACGAGCTCGCCGGCGATTCGCTGGAAGAGCTCAAGGCCCGACGCGCCGAGGGCGCCACGGGCGAGGTCGACGTGGACGAGACCGACACCGCCGAATCCTATGAACTGCCGGGCGCAGATCTCTCCGGTGAGGAACTGACGGTCCGTGTGGTGCCGGAGCAGGACAACGAGTTCACGTGCGGCGAGTGCTTCCTCGTTCATCACCGGAGCCGCTTCGCCGAGGAGCGCGACGGCCTGCAGATCTGCGTGGACTGCGCGGGCTGAGACACCGCTGACCGGCCACCGGGTGATCCCGGCGGCCGGTCGGGCGATGCCCCTGCAGAGCACTGATCCCGGGCCCGACGGGCCCGGGATCAGCGCATCAGGTGTGGTGTCAGCAGTAGTGGTTGTCCGGCAGCGCCGCGGCGAGTCCCTCCGGGTCCCGGGTGCTGATCAGCCAGTACGGCGTGGGATCCAGCGGGTCGTCCAACACCACGATCACCATCGTGGGGATGTAGCCGCGATGAACCACGAAGGCCTCGGGATCCAGCTGCCGGCCCATGGCGGCCTGCTTGGCGGTGGCGGGGACCACGGCCGTGCGGGAGATGGCGTCGAAGGGAAGCCGGGCGCGGCCAGCGTAGAGGGTCCCGCCGCCCTGCCCGTCCGACTCGACCTCGATCTTCTCGCGGCTGACAGTGACGAAAAGCCAGGCCATGAGCGCCGGGATGACCACGATCAGCAGCCACATCCACCATCGGGCCCCGAGCGCGGCCGCCAGGGCCGCTGCTGCAGCGGTGATGGCGACCAGGGCGATCCACCACCACACGGGCACCCGGAGAGACTCCGAGTGAACCGGACGAGGAGCACGGTCGCGGGGTGGGCGGAGATCGTCTTCGGTCACGTGAACCAGACTAGCTACTATCCGGCGCGACGCCGTAGGAGGGCACAGACACCATGAACTACGACCATGACACGAGCGGATCGGGTCAGATGCTCCGTCTGCAGCGACTCGATGCCGGTCTTCCGCTGCCGGTACGGGCCCACCCGACCGATGCCGGAATCGATCTCCACGCCGCGCACGAGTGCGAGTTGGCGCCCGGTCATCGATCCCTGGTCGGTACGGGCGTCGCGATCGCCCTGCCGGCGGGCTACGTGGGGCTCGTGCACCCCCGCTCGGGACTGGCCGCGCGCGCGGGGCTGTCCATCGTCAACGCCCCCGGCACCGTGGACGCCGGTTACCGGGGCGAGATCAAGGTGAACCTGATCAACCTGGACCCCGCCGAGACGGTGCACATCGTCCGCGGTGACCGGATCGCTCAGCTGATCATCCAGCAGGTCGAATTGTGGGATGTGGTGGAGGTCGAGACCCTCGAGGACTCCGAACGAGGTGCCGGTGGCCACGGATCCACGGGTGGGCACGCCCGCCTGACCTGACCGGGGAGGCGGCTGTTGGGTAGCGTCGACCGAGACGGTCCTGTCCGGGACCGGGGCGCACGGGGAGAGGATTTCCACCATGTTCGGACGTAAGAAGGCGGCGACCGGGGCCCGCGAGTCCGCGGCAGCGGACGCGGCCGCTGCCTCGACCCCGCCGGCCGAGGGGCCCCACGACCGTTCGTTCATCGGTGATGTCCGCGAGTACTACACCGACCTCGGTTACGGGCATATCGACCTCGGCTCCCTGGTCATCGGTGTCCCGCCGGGTCGTGACCTGAACGTCGCCCTGGACCCCAACGGGCAGCCCGAGTTCCACGTCGTCACCCAGGTGTCGCGGGTCATCCCGCGCGCGTTCGCCGCGCCCAAGTCGGCGGGACAGTGGCGGACCATGGTCTCCGACATGCGTGAGCAGCTCGAGCAGCAGGGAGCGGACGTATCAGTCGTGGACGGCCCGTGGGGTCGGGAACTGGTGGCAGAGCTCCCCGGCGCGGTGTTCCGCGCGATCGGAGTGGACGGGAACCGTTGGACGGCCGAGGTCCGGGTCATGGCCACCCCGGAGCTCGCGGAGCAGGCGGCTGACGAGGGCCGCGAGGTCTTCCGTCATCTGGTGATCAACCGAGGTGACGGCCCGATGCCCGTGAAGGAGCAACTCGCGCTGACCATCCCCGAGGAGATCCAGTCGGCCCTGACCCAGGCGCGTTCACAGCTCGCCGCGCAACAGCAGGCCCAGGCGTTCCAGCAGCAGATGGCAGCCGGCGGCGCGGACCGGCAGGCGACGCAGGGCGACTCCGGACAGCAGGCACGAGCCGCCACAGCGCCGACGCCAGCGCAGCAGCAGGCTGCTCCGAACCCGGCTACTCAGAACCAGTCTGCCCAGAACCAGGCTGCTCCGGCTCAGGATGCACCGTCCGGCCCGGCTCGGAACGAGGGGCGTCCGGCCGCGCCGCGGCGCGACGGTAGCGCGATGGACCGGCTCCGTGACGGCGACGATCTGTAACCCGCCCGGCTATGGCGAGTAGCTGATGTCCACGTTGGCGCGAGCGCTGCGAAAGATCTCTGCGCGCCTGACCGACCCGGTCGAGGTACTCGACGCGGCCGAACTGGCGGGTCGGGTCACAGGCTCCGGATCACTGTGTGTCGTGGACGCGTCCCGGGGCGACCGGGCGAGCCTGACCGGTCGCATTCGCACAGTCGTCTCCGGTGGGGGCGATCACCATCTCGGCGTCACCGCCGAGGTCTTCGACGGAACGGGCGCGATCGAGGTCTGCTGGCTGGGGCGACGGTCCATTCCCGGAATCGACACGGGCAGGTATATCCGTGTCACCGGTCGTGTCGGACAACGGCACGGCCGCAAGATCATGTTCAACCCGCGCTATGAACTGCTCGCAGGGCGGCCGGGCCACACCGTGGAGGAATCAGATGACCGAGCCTGAGCAGCGGGCAGGCCGGACCTCCGGCCCCCGATCGGCGTTCGGCGACCCCGACGCGTCGCTGATCGACCAGATGGGCGGGATACGCGGATTGGTGTTCTCCTCGATCCCGATCCTCGCGTTCGTACCCATCAATGCGATCTGGGGACTGACCGCGGCGATCTGGGCCGCTTTGGGTGTGGCGGTCGCGATGCTCGGCTGGTCGCTGGTTCGGCGTGAGAACCCGCAGCCGGCGATCTCCGGGTTCATCGGTGTCGCCATCTGTGTCTTCATCGCGTGGCGGACCGGAAGCGCGAAAGGGTACTTCCTGTACGGGATCATCACCCAGGCCGTGTACGGCGGAGCGTTCGCGATCTCCGCGTTGATCCGGTGGCCCCTGGCCGGTGTGATCTGGGGCTTCCTGGACGGTAGGGGGATGGCCTGGCGTCGCAATCCCCAGGCAAGGCGCTGGTACGCGGTCGCGACCTGGGTCTGGGCGGCGCTTTTCGCGATCCGCGCCGTCCTCCAGTACGTGTTGTACCTCAACGACGAGGTCAACTGGCTGGGCGCGGCCCGCATCGGGATGGGATGGCCGCTGGCGTTGGTGGCGTTCGTGGTCACGGTGTGGGCCATACGCCGTGCGATGACGCATGAAGAACCCGTGGAGACGGATGACACCGTCGGGGAATCGCAGGAGGCGACGGGGCAGGGAATTGAAGCCCGTGGTGAGCCCGTCGCGAGTAAGGTGGACGACTCGCCGGAGAATGACACGACGGTGGGCGGGCAGGAGCGCTGACTGTTTCGGCGACGAGTGATACCGCAAAGCCCCGGTGGCCAGGATGGCCACCGGGGCTTCTGAGTCCCCTCGGAAGGGTGCTGGATGTGGTCAGACGGCGCTGGCCGCGGTACGGGAGAAGTCGCTCGGTCCGGTGATGGCTCGGTAGGCGACCGTGGAGGCCAGTGCCGTGATCGGGATTGCGACGAAGAGGCCGACGAGCAGGGCGATGAACCCGACGATGATGATCAGGACGTTCAGGATCGCCAGCAGGAAGAGATTTCCGCCATCAGACTTGATGGCGTTGAAGCTCGACTTGATCGCATCGCCCGGGCCCATGTTGCGGTCGATCACGAAGTGGAACGTCCAGTACAGGAAGAACATGATCGCGATACCCGGGATGATGAGCAGGACCAGCCCGATCGTCGTGGCGATTCCGACGATGATGCCGGCGACGACGAACGACCCGAAGTTGGTGAGCTTGAAGAAGCTGCCGATGTCCGGCTTGTATCCGTCGACTTCAAGCAGGGAGCCCCGGATGGAGAAGGCCTGGATCAGGAACCCGACAACGATGGTCAGGATCGAGCCGATAAGGGAGACGCCCACCGATTCGGAATTCGAGAAGTAGCTGGTGATGGCGTTGGCGAGGAACGACACGAGGGTGATGAGCACCCACGGCAGCGGGTTGTTCTTGAACAGTTGCCAGGCCGCGCCGATGGCCTCGGTGGCGGACGGCCTCCCGATCGCTACACCGCCTCCGCCTGCTCCTGCGTGCGGGTAGGCGGCGCCGTAACCGGGCGCTCCGTACTGCTGCCCGTAATCCTGCTGGCCATAACCCTGGCCGGGGTACGGCTCCTGCGGTGACTGACCGTAGCCCTGATGACCGTAACCTTGCTGATCGTAGCCCTGGTGACCATAACCCTGGTCAGGGTAGGGGTCCTGGCCCTGCTGGCCGTAGCCCTGCCCGTAGTTCGAGTCGCCCTGCTGCTCCCAGCCCTGCTGGCCCGACCCGGTGTTGTACGGGTCGTTGTGCGAACCGTCTCCGGTCGGGGAGCCTCCGCCTCCGGTGGTCATGTCGTCTCCATATCGTCAGAGTGGCCGCAGATACCTTCCACGACACCTCCTACGAACCTAGTGCCGACGGGGGCTTCTGGGGAGGTCCAACCCGCCGTGGAGCGCGAGCCCGATCCCGGGAAATACGAGATAGCCCCACTGACCGATCGTCAGCGGGGCTATCCCGATCACCGTGAGGTGAGGTCAGATGTTGGCGTCGATCTCGACGGCCTGTGCGACACCGGCGACCGTGGCGGCGACCTTGACGGCCTCCCACGCCTGCTCCTTGGTGAGGCCCTCCTTGCGGATGACCGCGTCATGAGCGGCGGTGCAGTTCTCGCAGCCGTTGATTGTGGACACGGCCATCGACCACAGCTCGAAATCAGCCTTCTCGACACCCGGGTTGGCGATGATGTTCATCCGAAGGCCCATACGGACCTGGGTGTAGTCCTCGCCCAGGAACTCCTTGGCACGGTAGGACACATTGTTCATCGCCATGATCGAGGCGGCGCCGAGGGCGGCGTTGAACGCCTCGTCCGAGAGGTGCCCGCGGGCCTCATCCGCGATCTCCGACAGCACGGTGGCCGAGCGGGTGGCCGCGGCGGTCGCGAGGAAGGTGCCCCACAGCTGCTGCTCGTTGAGCTCCGTGGAGCGAGCGAGCGAGCTGAGGTTCAGCTTGAGATCCTTCGCGAACTCGGGGAGTCCGGACTTCAGGTTCTCGATGCTCACTTGATGCCCTCCTGCAGCATCTCCATCTTGTCGATGTTCTTGGTGGGGTCGTTCTTCTGCCAGTTGCAGGCGCAGACCTCGGAGGACTGGAGGGCGTCCAGCACTCGCAGGACCTCGTCGACGTTGCGGCCCACGGCGTCGGGGGTGACCGAGACGAACTGGATGACGTTGTCCGGGTCGACGATGAAGGTGGCGCGATCGGCCACGCCGCCGGCGTTCTCGACACCCAGGGCCCGGATCAGCTCATGCTTGATGTCCGACAGGAGCGGGAAGGGGACGCCCTTGAGCTCGTCGTTGGTCGCGCGCCAGTTGAAGTGCGCGAACTCGTTGTCGATGGAGCCGCCGAGGACCTGCGTGTCGCGGTCCTGGAAGTCCTCGTCGAGCTTGCCGAACGCGGCGATCTCGGTGGGGCAGACGAAGGTGAAGTCCTTCGGGTAGAAGAAGATCACGCGCCACTTGCCGGCGTAGGACTGGTTCGAGATGGTCTCGAAGTAGTCCTCGGGCTGCTGCGCGTTGACCTCGCGGAGGTCGCCGCCCTTCAGAGCGGTCAGCTCGAAGTCGGGGAACTGGTCGCCGATGGTGAGAAGTGCCATGTGATCCTCCTGAGGATTGGGCCGTTGTGGGACGGACAACGACCACTATGCATGAGCCTCTTCAACAGGTAAAGCCTAATGAGACAGAGATCACTCATAGTTTAAGCCGAATAGTCATCGACTTCGGGCTATCGATCGGCCTAGGCTGATCGGCATGGTTGATCAACGGTTCGTTCCGAGCGTGATGCAGCTCAGGGTGTTCCTCGCGATCGCGGAGAGGCTCCACTTCCGGAGCGCCGCGGAGGAACTGGACATGAGTCAACCTTCGTTGTCGCAGGCGCTCGCGACGCTGGAGGAGGGGCTGGGCCTTCATCTCGTCGAGCGCAGTACGCGGTCAGTGCTCGTCACGCCCGCGGGGCAGCAACTGCTGCCGTTTGCGCGCGCCGCGGTGGCCGCGATGGACGCGGTCGCCGATGCCGCGGCAGGCAGCGGCGGACCGCTCGTGGGCCAGCTTCGAATCGGCGTCATCCCCACGGCCGCACCGTACCTCCTCCCCGGGCTGTTGCCCGCGCTCGCCGAGAGGTTCCCGAGCCTCAGGCCGCGGATCGTGGAGGACCAGACCGCTAGACTGGTCGAGGCGCTGCGCAGCGGTGCTGTCGATCTGGCGCTGATGGCGGTTCCGACGGATGCGGCAGGGGTGGTGGCCATCCCGCTGTACACCGAGCGGTTCGCCCTGCTCGTCCCGGCCGGACATGATCTGGACGGCGTTGACGGGATATCGCCGGAAGCTCTGGCCGACGAGCCGCTGTTGCTGCTGGACGAGGGGCACTGCCTACGGGAACAGACCGTCGAGCTGTGTCGACGTGTCTCGGTTCCGGTCCTGGGCCGGGAAGAGTCTCGTGCGGCGTCGCTTGCCACGGCCGTCCAATGCGTCGCCGGTGGTCTCGGGGTGACGATCGTCCCCGAATCCGCGGTCGGGCCCGAGACGCGGGATCCCGGGATCGGGGTCGCGACGTTCGCCGATCCTTCGCCGGGGCGGACGATGGCGTTGTTCTTGCGGACCGCGGCCGCCGCGGACGACGCGTACAGGGAGTTCGGCCACGTCGTCACGGAGGTCGCCGCGGAGGTCTTCGGCGCACGGGCCGTATAACGTTCAGCCCGCGTCGTCCGGGGTCGCTGCCGGGCCGGTGGGGGCGGTGGACGACATCCTTTCGAGCCGGTCCGTCGCCCGCACGAAGCGTGCACGCAGGGACCCTGTCCGGACGATCCACCCGCGTTGAAAAGCGACGAACTCGGCTCGGCCTCGCGCGGTCTCCACCGGAATCGGCTTCAGCCCCCATTCCGACAGGTCGTAGGGAGACGACCTCATGTCGACCTCTCGTGCGTCGAACGCTGCGAAGAGGGCGTCCAACAGGAGTTCGCCGGGTGCGCCGGCTTCCAGCAACGCTGTGTACGAGTAGATGTCCATCCCGGCGTGTAGGCACGCGGGTTGCTCGTTCGCGATCTGCCCGTCCCGGGAGAGGGCCGGCTCGTTGAGTGGGGCGGCGGCCTCGGTGAAGAAACGGTAGGCGTCGAAGTGGGTGCAACGCAGGCGGGAGCCGCGCACGACGTCATCGATCGCGTCGGGCGAAATCCGCAGGGGCACCTGTCCGTGCCGCGCCCCGTCGGCCCCTGAGCGGTAGAGCATCGCCCATTCGTGAAGGCCGAAGCAGCCGGTCGCCCCGGGTCGGGTGGCGGTTGACTCGACCACGCTCCGCGCGCGTCGAATCCGGTCCCCGCGTCGAGCCATCACCGAATCCGGGTCGACGACCAATCCGCAACGTCCGTAGAGGGAGTCCCGACGATAGTGGCGCCATTCCGCTCTGTCATCGTGGTGTGCGTTCTCGAGGATCACGCCCGGCCCGGGATGCCATCGGCGAACGGTACCGACGCTGGTGCGGTAGTAGGTGAAGAGGAAGTCGACGACCGGGTGCTCGGCGCCGCGCCGTCGACGATCCAGGTGGTCGCCGGTCATCGCGTCGACGAGCTGGTGATGACGGCGCTCCCTGGCTCGCCAGAGTGATTCCGGCAGCAGAACGGGGGAGCGGGTCGGCGCCCGCCTCGGTTCCCGCGCCACCGTCACAACCGCTTTTTCCTCTTGGGACGGTGGACCCGCGATCGGGCTGGACGCCGGGTGGCGGGCTTGGGCGCGGGTTCGCGCCGCCGACGGGGGACCTCGATCTCGGGCCCGAACACTGCGTCGAGCCTGGCCTGCGCGCCGGTGGCGTCGGCATCGACCCGGTCGATGCTCATGCCGGCTTTCCTCGCCTGCTCGATCACCCGCATGGCCTCTCCGGGCCGCACGACCGCGGCCACCGTGCCGGCCGCATTGCCGCCGCGGCCGGTCCGACCGGAACGGTGGACGAGGTCCTGGATGGAATGGGGAGGCCCGACGTGGACGATCTGCCCGATGTCCTCGAGGTCCAGGCCCCGTCCGGCGAGGTCAGTGGTGACGAGCACCCTGACGGCGCCGCTGGCGAGTTCTCCGAATGCGGTCGCGCGGCGGTGAGGAGAGGCGGAACCCGACACGCCGGCCGCGGGGACGCCGACGTCGGCGATCGACGCGCGGAGCGGTTCGACAGCGTCCCTTCGGGCGACGAAGAACAGTGCGCGTCTGCATCGTGCGGACAGCGAGGTCGCGCATCGCTCGGGATCGTCGGCGGTGAGGACGATCAGGTGACGGGGCTGGCTGCTGTCCGCGGGTACGGCGGCCTTCGGCGATGTGGCGGGTGGTTGGCCCCGGTGGTCCGGGACGGCGACAACGGCTGCCGGCTCGGGCGCGCCGAGCTCGCCAGCGCCCGGGACCTGGTCGCCACCGCCTTCGATGCGGTGGATCCGGAGGTCGGGGTGACGACGACGAGCCGCGGCTTCGACGTCGGCATCAGCTGTGGCGGTGGTCGCCATCAAGGTGGCACCGGCGCATCGGGCCAGTAGCGCGGCGGTCTGCTCCCCGAACGAGGCATCCAACAACCGGTCGACTTCGTCCAGGACGACGATCCGGATATCAGCGGGGTCGAGGGCCCCGCTGCGCATGAGGTCGACGAGGCGTCCAGGCGTGCCCACCGCGATGTCGACGGGAGCGATCAACGCGCGTTTGTCCTTGGCGAGGGGTTGCCCGCCCACGAAGCTGGCGGTCCGGAGCCCGGCTCCGGCACCGACCTCGGCCAGGACCTCATCGTTCTGCAGCGCCAGTTCCCGGGTCGGGGCGACCACGATCGCCCGCGGTCTACCCGGGACGCTCGGTGCGCCGGAGATCCGGTGGACGACGCCGATGGCGAAGACGAGCGTCTTGCCGGAACCGGTCGGTGCGACGGCGAGGAGATTCTCGCCGTTGACGGCGTCGCTCAACGCGGCTGCCTGGATTGCGCTCACCGGTCCCGAGACGATCCCGGAGACCGCATGGCGGATGGGGACCGCGACCCCGAGCTCGGTGAGCAGGCGATCCAGGCCGGGGCGTGCGTCGCCGGTCAGGCCCGCACCTCCGAACGATCGCCGCTCCACAGGGTGTGGTAGCTGCCTTCACTGTCGGTGCGCAGGTAGGTGTGGGCACCGAAGAAGTCACGCTGGCCCTGGATGAGGGCGGCGGGAAGACGCTCGGTGCGGAGACCGTCGTAGTAGGCCAGTGCCGCCGAGAACCCGGGCGCCGGGATTCCGGCGCCCACCGCCGTGGTCACCACACGACGCCAGCTGTCGACACAGTCGGCGAGAGCCTCGGCGAAGTACGGAGCCGCGAGAAGGGTGGGCAGGTCCGGGGTCTGCGCGTAGGCCTCACGGATCCGGTCGAGGAAGGTGGCCCGGATGATGCATCCACCGCGCCAGATGGTCGCCAGATCGCCTCGTGCCACGTCCCACCCGTGCTCGGCGCTCGCGGCGGTGATCTGATCGAAACCCTGCGCGTAGGCGATGATCTTCGACGCGTAGAGCGCCCGCCTGACGTCCTCCACGAAATCGGCACCGGGCTCCGACGGGATGGACAGACTGCCTGAGGGGAGTCCCTGACCGGCTTCACGCTGGGGGACAGAGCTCGAGAGCGCGCGTGCGAAGACGGCCTCGGCGATACCGGTGACCGGCACGCCGAGGTCGAGTGCCGACTTGACCGTCCAGCGCCCGGTGCCCTTCTGACCTGCCCGATCCACGATCACGTCGATCAGGGGCCCGCCGGTCGCCGCGTCGACCTGGGCGAGCACCTCTGCGGTGATCTCGATGAGGTAGGAGTCGAGCTCGCCGGTGTTCCAATCCCGGAACACCTCGGCCATGGGGCCGGGCTCGATTCCCGCGACCCCGCGGAGCAGGTGGTAGGCCTCGCCGATCAGCTGCATGTCGGAGTACTCGATGCCGTTGTGGACCATCTTCACGAAGTGGCCCGAACCGTCCTCACCGATGTGGGTGCAGCAGGGTGTGCCGTCGACCTTTGCGGAGATGGACTCGAGCATCGGCCCCACGACCTCATAGCTGGAGGCCGGGCCGCCGGGCATGATCGACGGTCCCTCGAGGGCGCCCTCCTCGCCGCCGGAGATGCCGGCGCCGATGAATCGGATACCGCGCTCGGCCATGGCCTTCTCGCGGCGGATCGTGTCGGTGTACAGCGCGTTGCCGCCATCGATGATGATGTCGCCCTCGTCGAAGGCGTCGGCGAGAGCGTCGATCACGGCATCCGTGGGCGCGCCCGCCTGGACCATCACCAGGGCCCGACGCGGGGAGCTCAGCGCCGCGGCGAACTCTTCGATCGTCTCGGTGCGGATGAAGCTGCCCTCGGAGCCGTGCTCGTCGAGCAGGAGGTCGGTCTTGCCCGCAGACCGGTTGTGTACGGCGACCGTGTAACCCCGGCGGGCGAAGTTTCGGGCGATGTTGGAGCCCATCACGGCAAGTCCGGTGACCCCGATATCGGCGGTTCCGGTCGTGGCGGTCGCGGTCTGCGCGTCCTCGCGCTCAGTACTCATGGGGACAAGGGTAGTCGACGCCGGTCGACACGGCGGACCTGCGGTGATGGAGGATCCGGTGGGGACTCGTTACTGAGAGGGTTCTATGAACTATCTGACAGATCACTGTTGCACTCAGTGCAGAGTTTGCCGGAACCGACCGGAAATCCTTGGAGTTGCGTGGCGATGTGTTGTAACACTTAGTACCGGGCCGGGTGACGGGCGCCACTGCGGGACGGGGGGATCGGACCGCGTGGTGCGCCATCCCGAGGGGTGCCGGCCACTGTCAAGTGGGGATATACACAGGGGGAAGACCAGATATGACCAGCTCCGTTCTGCCTGAGCAGATGGTTGGTATGAGCACGGTGTTCGAGGACACGACCGAGAAGCTCGGCACGTTCCGGGCCGGATACCCGAAGTTCTATTCGATGGCGGACCTCGGGACCCAGTCCCGTCGCCGCTGGGTCCCGCTCGAGGACGCCGTGGACGGCGGTCGGGTGGAGTTGATGTTCCGCAACTACTTCGCGGACTCCGGCGATATGCGATTTTCCACCTATCTCGTGGCGGAGGCGTTCACCCATGGAGTTCTCGGCCGTGCGGTCGCGAGTTTCGTGACCATCGGACGGGTCTGGGACACCGGCGCCGAGAACATGGCTGTGCGGACGGACATCGAGGGGGGCCTCGACTGGGCGGGCGTTCGCGACACGACGCTGCGGGTCCTTCCGGGCGACCCGTGCGCCGGTTCGCCCGGCACGGTCGTGCTGCCGTGCGAGCAGGCGCTCGCCCAGTGGCTGGCCTGCCGCGCGCGGGGCACGCTGTCGACCGTGTTCGCCGGACTCGCCGAGGTGAGCAACTGTAGCCAGGAGACGCTGTGGTCGGTGGCCGGCGAGAGCGTTCTGGGTGCCGCAACAATCGTCCCGACTTTCGCGGGGACCAGCCCCGAGGTCGGGTACCGACGCGGGCAGCTCGTGCTGCAGGCGTTGCACGACTCCGGTCTGGCGGTGCGAAAGCGGAGCCGCCTGCCCCGTACGCCGGGCGCCGGTCCGATCCCGGTCCGCGACCGCGGGTGGCGTTCGGTCCGCTGACATCTCCTGACGCGCCTCTCCATGTCGAGCGCGCGGGTAGCCTCTGGACGGTCGCCCGGGCACTCCGGGCCGGACGGTCGCCCGGAGTGTCCGGGCCGGGAGAAGAGGTCAGATGTCGGAGATGAACAGCGATGTGATCAGGCAGGTCCGCGAGCATGAGGACGTGGGCTTCGGCGGGGTGATCGGTCTGGAGTACCGCGACGTGACCCCGGATCGAGTCGTCGTGACCGTTCCGGTCGGCCCGCACCTCCATCAGCCGCACGGGATCGTCCACGGCGGCGTGTACTGCGCGATCGCGGAGACGGTCGCGAGCGTGGCGGGCTCCGTGTGGCTGGGCGGCGAGGGTCGGGTCGTGGGCGTCAACAACTCCACCGATTTCCTGCGCGCGGTCACCGAGGGGACACTCACCGCGACCGGGACCCCGGTGCACCGCGGGCGGTCTCAGCAGCTCTGGCGGGTTGAGATCGCTGACGATCGGGACCGGGTCGTCGCGGTCGGTCAGGTTCGTCTCGCCAATCTCCAGTAGCACCGGGCACGCATCATCGCACGATCCGAGAAACCCCCGGCGGGACACTTCCCGCCGGGGGTTTCTCGCATCCACCCGCGGCCAGCTGTCGAAGTCCGGAGCGGGCGGGCGGCCTCGTCGGCTAATGCACGGACTCGGCGTCCTGTCCTGCGCGGTCGGAATTGCTATCGGTCGCCGCCGAGTCGCGCCGGGCCTGCTCCGCAGTGCGCAGCGCCGCGGCTTCGTCGGCGGCGACCCGCTCGATCGCCTGTCGCGCGTACACCCACTGCTTGGTCGAGGTCAGCTGGGAGCGATGGTCGCCACCCATGTGCATTCCCCAGGAGAACATGGTGGTGATGCGGTTCTTGAAGCCGATCAGGTACGCCAGGTGGACGATCAGCCACATCACCCAGGCGATGAAGCCGGAGATCTCGATCTTTCCCATCTTCACCACGGCGCTGTACCGGGAGACCGTGGCCATGGAGCCCTTGTCGAAGTACTTGAACGGAGGCCGGTCGGCCGGCGTCTTGCCCTTCTCGACCTCGTTGATGATCTGCTTGGCGGCGTACTTTCCGCCCTGGATCGCGACCTGGGCGACGCCGGGAAGATTGTCCAGACTCATCATGTCGCCCACCACGAAGATCTCGGGGTGCCCGGGCAGCGAGAGGTCCTTACGGACGAGGACGCGGCCGGCTCGATCGATCTCCGCGTCCGTCTGGTCGGCGAGCATCCGTCCGAGCGGGCTCGCCTTCACACCGGCGGACCAGATCTTGCAGGAGGCATCGATTCGCCGAACCGAACCGTCGGGATCCTTCACTTCGATGCCGTTGTAATCGACATCGGTGACCATCGCGTTGAGCTGGATCTCGACGCCCATCTTTTCCAGACGGGCACGGGCCGCATTGCCGAGATTGTTGCCGAAGGGAGGAAGCACGGCCGGCGCGGCGTCCAGCAGGATGACGCGGGCCGAAGCGGGATCGATACGCCGGAAACTGTCCTTGAGGGTGTGCTGGGCCAGCTCGGCCACCTGGCCGGCCATCTCGACGCCCGTGGGGCCGGCGCCGACGATGATGAAGGTCAGGAGCCGGCGGCGCTCGTCCTCGTCGTCGATGACCTCGGCCTGCTCGAAGCAGCCCAGGATGCGACTGCGCAGCTCGAGGGCGTCGTCGACCGTCTTCATGCCGGGCGCCCAGCGCTCGAAGTGGTCGTTACCGAAGTAGGACTGGTTGGCGCCGGCGGCCACGACCAGGCTGTCGTACTCCAGGTCGAAGGCGATGTGACCGGCGGTGGCGTGAACACGCTTGCCGGCGACATCGATCTTGTTCACATCGCCCAGGACCACGGTCGCGTTCTTCTGGTCGCGCAGGATCAACCGCGTCGGCGGGGCGATCTCACCGACGGACAGGATCCCGGTCGCCACCTGGTACAGCAGGGGCTGGAAGAGGTGGTGTCCGGTCTTGGCGATCAGCGTCACGTCGACGTCGGCTTTCTCCAACTGCTGCGCAGCGAACAGGCCGCCGAAGCCGGAGCCGATGATGACGACACGGTGCCGGCGGGGCACCGGCGTGGCTGCGGTGACCTGGTCGGATGCGGGCTCGGTCATGGTGGCTCCTGTGAGGCTCGGTGTAGGTCGGGGCGCAGTGGCCTCATCGCTGTTCAGGGCTCGCGGAAATCGCGCGGGCACGGGTTCCAAGGATAGTGGTCGCGCGCACAGCGCGCACGAGGAGGCGGGAGGATCACAGTCCGGCGCCCCCGACGCGCCTGCCCGTCCCCGTCGACCGGCGGCGGTACGGTCCAGGTTCAGGCGAGCCCCGTGAGGAGGGAACCGGTGGTCAGAGTCGAACCGCAGACCGTCGACCTGGAACGCTGGCCTGCCCTGGCCCCGCCCGCCGGTGTCGGGGGGAGTCCAGCCGGTCTCGTCGCCCAGTCGTTGCGCCGCGCCGCACGTGATCTCGGCATACGCATCGACTACCCGGACTCGTCGGCCGCAGGTGATTACGACGCGGACGTGCGGGTGGTCTTGAGGGACCCTGACCACTTCTGGGCGCGACTGGCCGCCGCCGGAGTCGTGGGGCTCGGCGAGTCCTTCATGGCGGGCGAGTGGGCGACCGCGGAGCTCGGCGCGGCTATCGCCGCTCTCGCGCCGTGGATCGCCGACAATCCGGACTGTGCCGACCCGGGGGAGCGCGCGTTCGGTCGCGACGGGCGGGGGCACTCCGGAGCCGGGAGGCGCCGCGATCGAGCGCAGCAGGTACCGCTGGAGGACTCTGTCCCGGGTGCGCTCACGTCGCTGTACACCGATGAGACCATGTCGACCTCCGGCGCGGTCTTCGCCTCAGGCGCTCGGACACGAACCCGTCTCGATGACGGGTCAGATGTCGTCCACCTCGAGGCCCCGGCCTCCCCGCCGCGACGCAATGACCTCGGCGACGCCCAGCGACGATCCGCGGACATGCTCCTGACCCTCGCGGCGGTGGGTGAGGGGGCCCGGGTGCTCGTCGCGACACCCGGCTGGGGTGAATTGCCGATGCGTGCGGCCGAGCGAGGTGCGCACGTGCGGACCATGACGGGGTCCACGGAGAGACTCGCTGCGCTGGGATCGCGGTTCGCGGCCGCGGGCCTGGAGGACAGCGTCTCCCTCTTCCTGGGGGAGCCGTCGGAGGCCGGAGGCGCCCTCGACGCGGTGGTGGCGACCGACCCCGGGGTCGAATCCGGATTGGCCGGCATCGGCGGGGTCGTCGGCGTGGCGGAGCGCCTTCTGGAACCGGGCGGCCGGATGGCATTCCAGGCGTTGGTGTGCCCGGGGCGGCCTGAACGCGCCCACGTGGAACTCGCGGCGTGGGGATCGAAGTACGTGGCCGAAGCGGGGCCGGCGCCGTCGTGGTCGGACCTCGTCGAAGTGATCGCCCGTTCGTCCCGGCTGCGGTTGCGCGGACGGATCGAGATGACCGCGCATCACGCGGAAACGGTCCGTCTCTGGTCGGAGTCGTTCGCGCTCAGAGGAAGAGATGCCGCGGCGCTCGGCTTCGACGCGGTCTATCGTCGGATGTGGGCGTTCCACCTGGCCGCGATGGAGGCGGGGATGCGCCACGGCTGGGTGGAGTCCGTCCAGGTGTTGGCGGACGTCCCCGACACCGTCGTCTAGCCCATGAGGCAGCCGGGGCAATAGGCTCTGCCCATGAGCAATATTCTCACCCCGGTCGCGATCTGGTTGGGGCGGCAGGACGCGACCCGAGAGAACTCCTCTCTCGTGGTGACGGTCGACACCTGGATGTCCCGCGTTTCCGGGGGGCGCCTGCCCCTACTGCGGGTCGCCGGACTCCCTACTCTCACTCTCCACGTGCCGGGCCGTAGGAGTGGCGCGATGCGCAGCACACCGCTTCTGTGCGCGTCGTGGAACAACGGGTTGATCATCATCGGCTCCAACTGGGGTGGAGAGAAGACCCCGGCATGGGTCTACAACCTCCGCGCGGCGGCCGACGGGCTCGTCGAGATGAGCGTCTACGGGGCCCGGCTGCCCGTGGACGTCCGCGAACTCTCGGACGCTGATCGGGACTCGGCGTGGGCCGCGGCGGTCCGGGTGTGGCCGAACTACGAGCACTACGCCGCGCGCACGACCCGACTACTGCCGATCTTCCATCTCACGCCGCAGTTGTGAGTTGAGCCGGTCCGCCCGTAGCCGGTGCCGCCAACCGCGGTCAGCAGGGACCGGCTTGAGGGTCTCAACGTCGCCGGGCGACCATGTTCATCGCGGTCGCGGTGAGAATCGGCTCCGCGTCCTGGTTGACCAGCGTGACGTCCGTGGTGAGGATCCCGCGGTCCGGCTTGGTCCGAGACGGACGCACTCCCGTGGTCTCGCAGATGAGGGTGAGCCGGTCGCCCGGGCGCAGGGGCCGGACCCATCGGAGCTCGTCCACGCCGGGTGAGGCCAGGCTGGCCACGCTGGTGAGGTAGTTGTCCGCGAACAGCCGCATCATCAGCGCGGCGGTCTGCCACCCGCTGGCGATGAGCCCGCCGAACGGGCCGCCCGCCGCGGCTTCCGGGTCGGTGTGGATGCTCTGGGGGTCGTACCTGTGGGCGAACGCCACGATCTCGTCGGCGTCCACCGATTCCTCGCCGAAGCGGTAGCGGCCCCCCTCGGTGTAGTCCTCGAGGTACCTGTCGTCGATCGGTGCGGTGAACTCGTCGAAGGTCTCGTCGTTCATGTCTTCTCCTCGCGTAGCGCGTGTAGGGTTTGAGTTAATCACGATTCACCGACTGGAGGGCGGGGATGGCCTACTTCGAACGACTCGGTGCGGCCCGGTTCCGCCCGACCGAGCACGTCAGCGGCGCGTGGGACGAGTCGACCCAGCACATCGGCCCCGCCCTGGGGCTGCTCGTCCACGCGGTTGAGTCGGACTTCACCGCCCGTCGCGACGATCCCATGGTCATCTCCCGTCTGTCCTACGAACTCCTGGGGGTAGTCCCCATGGACGCGGTCGACGTGGCGGTCGAGGTGATCCGGCCGGGACGGACAATCGAACTGGTCGAGGCCACCTACTCGCACGACGGTCGTACCGGCATCCGGATGCGGGCGTGGCTGCAGCAGCCCCGCGATACCGCCGCTATCGCCGGGGACGGCTTCGACCCCATTCCGCCCCCGGATCAGATGGAGCCCTGGGATCCCACCACGGTCTGGCGGGGCGGATACCTCGCGTCAGCTCAGGTCCGCCGCATCTCCGACGGCCCGGGGCTGTCGCGCTACTGGGTGCGCACCGACGTGCCGCTGCTGGCGGGCGAGGAGGTCAGCGCGACCGCGCGGATGGCTGCGCTGTTCGACATCGCCAACGGTATGGCGATCCGCGCGGACCCGACCGCTGTGCACTACCCGAACATCGACCTGTCGGCGCACCTGGTCCGCCCGCCGCAGGGGGAGTGGCTGGGTTACGACACCCGGGTCACCTTCGGTCCCGGTGGCCTGGGGCTGACCGCGAGCGTGATCCACGACGAGTCCGGCCCGCTCGGCACCATCGCGCAGTCACTCACCGTTCGGCCGTGATCGGCCGCCTCCTCTACAGCTGACGTAGATAACAGCGCATCCCGGACCCGGACTCCGGGTCGACGTCGGAGAACCCGTGTCGGGCGTAGAACCTGCGAGCGTCGATGTCGTCGGAGTCGACGTTGATGTGCAGCTCCTCACCTCCCCGGATCCGGACCTCGGCGAGGACCCGGTCGAGTATCGCGCTCCCGACGCCGGCCGATCGGTGTGCCGGACGGACGTAGAGGTCCTCGAGTTGGGCCAATGGCCCGTCCCAGTAGGGCGTGGGCCTGAAGGTGAGGAGTGCGAAGCCGATGTCCTCGGGGTCGCCCGCGCAGCCGTCGCCGTGCGCGGACGTCGTGGAGGAACGACCGGCGACGACGACGAGGACGTCCTTCCGCCGCAGCAGGGCATCGAATCGACGTTCCCCCTCCGCCGGGGTCGGGGAGGGGCAGTCGAACTCTGTGTTGAACTCGTGGAGCAGCAGCGCGATCCCGGCCGCGTCTGCCGGGGACGCGATCCTGATCTCGGCCGTTGTGGCCCCGCCCCCGGCTGCTCTGGTGGCGCCGCTGACCGGCGATCTCTCGAGGAGACGCCTGAGACGGCCGAGATCAGCGGCCACCATCGCGCAGTCGCGTTCGAAATCCTCGTCGTCGTCGTCTTCGAGTTGTCGGATCGAGAACACGACCTCGGCGCCGGCCGGGTGGGGGAGGACGCGCATCGGGTTGTGGACGCGCGTCCCGTCGGGCAGCGTCACCTCATGGTCGAGGACACCCAGCGGGTTGCGATCGACGAAACGCACGCGGACGCGTCCCATCGGGGACTCGACCACGAACTCGTCGTCGTGGATTGTCGCCTCGCCGGTCGCCAGGCCCGCAGCCCATTCCGGTAGGCGGGTCGGGTCCCCGGCGAGGCCATAGACCTCATCGACGGGGCGGTGGACGACGACACTGAGGTGGCGGCTCCGCATGGCCTGCAGATCCTACGGCCACAACGCGGGTGGGGGCACCGTTGGACGACGTCGCGGACTCACGCCGACACGGCCACGACCGCGCCCAGGAGGGCCGTCGCGCATACGACGGCGGTGGCCAGCATCCGGGTCGCCGCACCGGGAAGGCGTGATCGGCCGGCCATGACCACGCCCACCGCCAACGCGATGCGCGGTGGCGAGACGATGATGGCATACGACCCCGCGACGTTCTGACCAGCGAGGGCGGTGAGGGGATCTGCCCCCAGGCTCGCGGCCGCGCCGGTCGTGGCGGCGGAGAACATCGCGGCCGCGCCGGTGTTGGACCCGGTGAGGTACCCGCCGAGAGCGCCGATCGCCGGGATCAGGCCCACGAAGACGTCGCCCGCGCCGGTCGCCAGGGACGCGAGGTGGCCGGCCATCCCGGTCGCGGCCATCACCACTCCGATCAGCATGAACACCACCGCGTTGCCGGCGACGGTCGCCCATGTCCGCAGCGCCTCGCGGACCAACGGGACGACGGCGGGTCGAGGAACACCCGACGTGCTGATCGCGATCAGCGCCGCGACGTTGATCCACACCGCGGGACCGGCGATCCACTCGAGCCCCGGCGGGGAGCCGGCCAACCCGATCACCGCGCTCGTGCCGAGGATGCCGGTGAGCAGGACGAGATAGGGGACCACGGCCCGCACGAGGGCACGATCGACCGCCGGGAGCGCGCCGTGACGGGCCCGCGAGATACCGAGAAGAAGCACGGTGACCGCGAGAGAGGCGATGATCCCTGCGGGCGGTGCCCCGACGAACAGATTGGCACCGACCAGCGCGATCCACTGGGTGAGGATGACCGCCGCGGCCAGACCAACCAGCCACACGGCGGGGCGGCGGCCGAGCACCACGAGGACGCCGATCATGCTCACGACGAGCACCGGCAGGGTCAGCAGTGCTGACCGGTAGCCCAGCTCCGCGAAGCCCTGCCCACCGAGTTCGGCGGCCACCAGGGTGCCCGGGGCAAGTGAGCCCCACGGGACGAGGACCAGTCCGAGCAGGCCGGTGACGACCGCCTTGACCGGTCCGAGCCCCATACGGACGAGCAGCGGTGCGGTGATCACCACGCCCAGTCCGAAGCCGGTGACGGACTCCATGAACGGTGTCAGTCCGAAGACCAGCAGAAGGATCGTCACGATCCGGTCGGGCCCTGGCTCGACGCTTTCCAGCCATCCGGCGATGCGTTCCTGCGCTCCGGCCCGCGACATGACCACGGAGAGCACGACGCCGCCGAGCAGGATGAGGGCGACCTCCAGGACGGTCGGTCCCATCTGGCCGAAGGATATGGAGATCTGGTCGGCGGTCGGGCGGAACACCGCGACGGCGGCCAGGACCGTGCCGCCGAGTCCGGCCGCCCCGGCGACGAGGGAGGGCACCCGGAGGGCCAACAGCGCCAACACCAGGGCAATGGGGGCGAGTGCGGCCGCGGAATCGAAGTGCTGACTCACCGCGGCCACCCGGGTCGGTGGTCGGCCCCGGCGTCCGAGGGCGGTGGGAACGTGCGGCCGGCCGGGCCGACTATCGGCCCGACCGACCTGTCAGTGCCGGTCAGCGGTTGACGAGCTTGAAGAAGGTGCTGCCCTCGCCGTCGGACTTGTGGTCCTGGTAGAGCAGCGCGAGATTCTGGGACTCGAACTTGTCGAACCACTCGGCCCAGCTGATCTGCTCAAGCGACTCGTCACCGGCCCCGCCGGGGAAGTCGAACCGCAGGACACCGGGGTCATCCCCGCCCCCGGTGTCCCGGACGCAGGCGGGCTTGCCGTTGTTGCGTTCGACCCAGTTGCGGATCTCGTCGTGGTCCGTCGTGGTGGTCGACTCTGACGCCATGGCCTGGAAACTCCTTCGGGTTGAGACCTACCGTAGTCCGTGGATCAGGGTGTGGGCATGCCGCCGTTGACGTGCAACGTCTCGCCGATCACGTAGCTCGACTCCGGCGAGGCGAGGAAGACATACGCCGGTGCGAGCTCGGTCGGCTGGCCCGCACGGCCCATGGGGGAGACCTGGTCGAACTTCGGCAGATCCTCCTTCTCCTGTCCGTCCGACACCTGTAGTGGGGTCCAGATGGGTCCGGGCGCGACCGCGTTGACCCGGATGCCCTTGGTCGCGAGCTGCTGGGCCAGCCCCTTGGTGAAGTTGTTGATGGCCGCCTTGGTGGACGCGTAGTCGAGCAGGTTGGGTGCCGGCTGATAGGCCTCGATCGAGGTCGTGTTGATGATCGTGGAACCGGGTGTCAGGTGCGCGAGCGCCGCCTTGGTGATCCGGAACATCGCCAGGATGTTGACCGTGTACGTATCGGTCAGTTGCTCGTCAGGCAACTCCTCAAGGCTTGGCGCGACGACCTGTTTGCCGGCGTTGTTGACGAGGATGTCCAGACCGCCGAGACCGTCGACGGCGTCGCTGACGACCGAGGAGCACAGCGCCTTATCGGTCAGGTCGCCCGGCAGGAGCACGGCCTTGCGGCCCTCTCGTTCGATGATCTCGCGGATCCTGTCCGCGTCGGCTTGTTCGTCGGGGAGGTAGTTGAGTGCCACGTCCGCGCCCTCGCGGGCGAAGGCGATGGCGACTGCCGCTCCGATACCCGAGTCTCCGCCGGTGATGAGCGCTTTACGTCCGGTGAGTCGTCCGGTTCCGCGGTAGGAGGACTCGCCGTGATCGGCCTTCGGCTCCAGTTCGGCATCCAGTCCGGGCTCCGGCTGGTGCTGGATCGGCGGTTCCACCGTCGGATAACGCGTGACGGGGTTCTGGAACGTCAGTTGATCACTGTCGGCTGCGGTGTTCGTTCGCGTCATCGCTGCTCCTCTCGGTGCTGCACCGACGGTCGAAGGCCCGCTCGGTGCTTCTACCAAACCGACCCTACGGTGGTTCGATCCCGTTGCAACTGGTCGAGCAGCACTACGCTGAACGGGCGCCCGGGGGTCATATTGGACGGATCGCGCGATCCCGGTGGTCGTTCACCGGCCCGTGTGGCTGCCGAAGTATGCAGGGGAGAGGAAGAGGCTATGACACTCATCCGCAGGGAACACCGCGACGACGTCGTTGCCATCAGGGATGTCACCGCGGCGGCGTTTCGCGCTGCCGAACACAGCGCGCCGCCGGTCGAGCCGGGCGGGCCGCCGGGTGAGGTGAACCTCATCGACCGACTGCGCGAGGACGGGGGCTAAATCCCGGAACTGTCACTGGTGGCGGAGACGGCGGGGCGCGTCGTGGGCCATGTGGTCGGGTCGAGGGCGTTCGTCGGTGACGTGCCCGCGATCGGTCTGGGGCCGCTGAGTGTCGAGCCGGAACTGCAACGGTCCGGAATCGGTGCTGCGCTCGTGCACGCGGTCCTTGGCGCGGCGGATGCGCTCGGCGAGCCGCTGGTCGGGTTGCTCGGCGATCCGGCCTACTACGGGCGTTTCGGCTTCGCGCCGGCCGTCGCCTTCGGCGTCGAGTCGCCGGACCCGGCTTGGGGCGACTATTTCCAGGTTCGTGCCCTCACCACCTACCGCGGCCACTCCGGGCTGTTCCGCTACGCGGCGCCGTTCGACGCGGTCTGAACGAGTCGCGGCCCTGGTGACGCCGGTTGGTGCGGTGTCATACTGGCGCCATGCCACTTCACGGGGAGTACGAGCCGAGTCCGAGCGCGTGGGCCGCTGATCAGGCCGAACTGATCGAGACGTCCGGCGGTACCGAGGGCACCAGCCTCCAGGGGCGGCCCGTTGTTCTTCTGACCACCAGGGGGGCCAAGAGCGGCAAGCTCCGCAAGAGCCCGCTGATGCGCGTCGAGCACGACGGCCAGTATGCGATCGTCGCGTCCATGGGTGGAGCGCCCAATCACCCGGTCTGGTACTTCAACGTCAAGGCAGAGCCACACGTCGAGCTCCAGGACGGCCCCGTGAGGCAGGACATGCGTGCCCGCGAGGTGACAGGGGAGGAGAAGGCCCGCTGGTGGGAGCGGGCGGTGAAGGCGTTCCCCGACTACGCGGACTACCAGGCCAAGACCGATCGTGAGATCCCGGTGTTTGTGCTCTCGCCGATGTGACACTCAGAGAGCCCCGGCTCCGTCGGTGGATCAACCGCATCGCACAGTACCGGGGAAGGCCTGCGCTCGCCCATGAACTCGGCGCCCGGCCGAGGGCGACTGAACGCGCGGCGTCCACAGCGAGCATGTCAAACCTCAGTGGGCTGGTCGACCAGACGCGGTCTGAGCCGGGCAGGCGAGGGGTCGACGCCTCGCCGAAGCTCGGCAGTGAGCTCGTCGGCGTAGGAGATGAGTCCGGTCGCATCGATTCCGTGAGGTGCGGGGCCATCGCTGTGTCGGATGCGCTCGGCCGCGCGTTCGAGCAGCGTCAATGCGCCCTTGGCGTTGCCGCGCTGAATGTGGGTGATGCCGACGGCCAGTTGGGCCAGACCCTGCCAGAGCAAGCGTTCGTCGTCGGGGCAGCTTTTCCAGGCGCCTTCGAGTACTTCGTGCGCATTGAAGGCGAGGCCCCGGTCCAACAGGTCCTGCGCCCACACCAACGATTCGGCGGGCGTCAGATCGAGATCCTCGGGGATACGCTCGACCCCGACGCTTCCTGGCGGTAGCGGGCGGCCGAGCTCGTCGCGGGGACGTGAGTTACGTGCGCGACCGTCGGCGTCACGATCGCGCTCGATTCCACCCGGGGTCAGCATGCCCACATCGTCCCATCCATGACTGGCCGCTTGCCACTTCCGAATTTTCTGACCGAGCGCAGTGATCTCCTGACGACGTGATCCGCCGCTGACGCTGGGCGAGTCAACCCGTTGCCCTCAGAGGCAACGGCCTTACATCGTGTTGACGACCAGCCCGATATGCGAATAGAAATTGAGGGCGGCGAAGAGTAACCAGATGGTGCCCGTAACGGCCCAGCACCAGCCGATAATGCTGGTCACGACGCCGCCATCGAGGCCTCGAGCGAGGCGCCCGGTGGCAAAGGGTGTGAGGAGTGCACCGACACCGATTGCCGTGTAGAGCGCCGATATGAAAATCGCCTCGATAATCGCCCACTCACCGAAGAACCCGGAGATCGGTTCCTGCGGGGGTGCCGCGAACAGCTGATAGACCACGCCGGCGAGGGCGATTGCGAACATTGCCAATCCGAGCCCCACCACGAAAATCGTCATCGGTCGTGAGTCTCTCGCCACCTCACGTACTGTGACACCGACTTCCCGCTTAGACCAGAGATACACAGCCGCAGCCAGCAGGAGCACGCCTAAAGCGAGACTGGGCTCGCCGAAGATGATGTTGTCGAACGCAAACCCGCCGGCGGCGAGAGGCCAGGTGAGCGTCATGTGCAGACCCGTGACGGTGAGGATCAGGCCGAGTACACCGAAGTTGAGGGACCAGCCGGTAACGCTGACCTCTGCGGGGTCTGCATGCAATGCCCGGAAGAAGAAGACCAGTCCCACAAGGGCTGCGCCGACGGCTAGCGCCATAACCGTGTTGTACGTCGGCATCGTCGTCCAGTCGATCATGCCGGGTGTTTCGACACCCCGGTAGAAATCGCCTATCGAATCCTGGGTTTCCATGAGATTCCTTTCGTCAACCGAGGTTCTGCGGCAGTCGCTGTGAGAGACGATACGACGGGGTGCCGACTCGCGCGAAGGGTTGGGGCGAGGACCAGCCGCGGGCGGAGCGCATCCGGCGCCGTCTCGCGGCCGCCGCCGGGAGGGGCGGGCTGGGTTTACTTTACATAATGTAGATTATCGGCACTCGGGGCGAGTGTCTGACCTGGAGCTACGCGGGTCGCGTTCCCGCGCTCCGAATGGCCCGGCTCACCGCGTCCAAGGCCATCAGCCGGACCGTGTCGACGTCCGCCGGTACCTCGCCAGTTGCCGCAGCGATGAATGCGTCACCGTCGTACCGCGTGTGCGGCGGCGTGAGCGCGCGTGACAGTCCGTCGTGCGCACCCTGCGCCATGACGTAGCACGCCGTCTTGTCGAGCCGGGCGTTCGTCACCACCGCGCCGATGGTCGTGTGAGTTCGCTCGCTGCCGAAGTCGAATGGTGGCGCCAGGTCGGCTACGGCCGACAGGTCGACCTCGGCGTCACCGCCGTGGTCGATGTCCCCGAACGCGTTGACCGCGCACCATGCGCCCACCACGACCTCTCCGAGCGCGGTCTCCGCATACCGGAGCCCGCCCGGGCGGGCCGCGTCGCGGCCACGCCACCAGGACGTCAACGCGCCGGTACCTGCGCCGATCTGGCCGACTTCGAACTCCGGACCCGAGGCCGCCTGGGCGGCCGTTAACGCGTTGGCCGCGCCCGGCCGCACGGAGGCATCTCCGATACCGAGGTCGAACAAACCCAGGGTCGGAACGATGGGCACGCGGCCGCCGGGCGTCGGCACACCGCGGCCGGCGGCCTCGAGGAATCGCATCACCCCGTCGGCTGCGGCCAGTCCGAATGCCGATCCACCCGTGAGTACGACGGCGTCGGTCGAAGTCACTGCCTTGTCCGGAGCCAGCGCGTCGAGGTCCCGGGTGGCCGGCGCGCCGCCTCGGACCTCGCGGGACGCGACTGTCCCTTCCGGAAGGATCAGAACGGTGCACCCGGTTCGGGCGGCGTGGTCCGACCAATGTCCGACCGAGACGCCCCGCAGTCCGGTGCTCTGAAGCTTGACGCTGTCGGAATGGCTCACGGCGCTACGGTATCCGGCTGTCAGGTTCGGCGATGGCGAATTGGCCATGGTGCCCCGGGTTGTAACGTCTGCTCCTCGGGCCGTGCTCGAAACGTCACTGTGACGGTTTGGCCGGCTGGCGGAGGATGGTGCGAAGGCGATCCGGTGGTGTCTTCCGCGGGTCGGACAGGTAGATCTCGTGATGACGCCCGGTGGCGACCATGCCGTGCTCCGGCAGGACCTCATCGTGTATCCGCGCGATGGTCGGGCCCTCCGCGTCGTAGGGGCCCACATGCAGCGTCTGGACCGCCGGCCCTTCAACGAGTGCCGCGTACCGTACGAGATCCTTGATACCCGGAATCTTCTTCGCGCCAACCGTGTCCAACGCAGACGCTGCCACGTCCGGGGTGATCCACTCGGGCTGCCAGATCATCATGGTCCAGGACCATGCGCCCTTGTCCCGTGCGGTGAACACGCCGAGATCGTCCGCGTACCAGAGGCCCTCGAGTGGCCCGACGGTGTGCACACGTCCTAATCGCGACCGTGCTTCCGCCCGGATCGCATAGGCCGTTATATACAGGGCCTCGACGGCACGGCGATAGTCGTCTGCGAGGTTCGGATCGCCGTGGCCGTCCGCCATGAGGAAACTCATCTCGGGCACGTCCACCACATCGAACCGGCCCGCTCGTCCGCTGTACAGGTCCCGGCGGTCCTTCTTGACGTCGTAGTTCGCGGTGGGCCGACTCGAGGCCCTGGGTTCACCTGACATACACAGACCCTAGCGCTACCTCCGTATCACGAGCGTTGGCCAATCGCTGAGATCGCGAAGCAGTTGCCGGTCGTGCGTAGCTACGGCGACGGCACACGACGCAGTCCTCAGGGCGGCCGTGAGGGCGTCGACCAGGGAGAATGACAGATGATTGGTCGGCTCGTCGAGTATCAGCAGATCTGGCTTCTCCGCGAGGCACAGTGCCAGGTGGAGCCGCCGCTGCTGTCCCTGCGACATGCGCGACACGGGGGTGCCCACCGTGTCGGAGCCGAGTAGGCCGGTGGTCACCAGGCCGGGCGCGGACGTCACTCCGAGCCGGTCCACGTGGTCGCGATAGATCTCCGCCCCGGTCCGGTGCGGATCCCACCCCGGCACCTCCTGGCTGAGGAGCGACACCCGGGCGTCCGGGCGTCGATCCACTCGGCCCGAGTCGGGTTCGATCTCTCCGGCCAGAAGATTCAGCAGGGTGGACTTCCCCACGCCGTTCGGACCGGTCAGCAGCATTCGGTCGCCGGTATCGAGCGACAGGGAGACCGCGGCGGTGAGTCGGCCGCTGACCCGCGGCTCATCGCAGGAGAGCACGGCACGTCCGGCGGGCACCGACCATTCCGGCCACAGGAACCGCGCGGGCGGCGGTGGCACGGTCACCCGGTGGCGATCCAGTGCTTCACGTCGCCGGTTGAACGCCTGTACGGCACCGGCGGCCCGTGTCGCCCTCTCGTGCCGACCGTGCCCCTTGACGGGACGCCACGAATCATGGAGTCTCCCACGCGCGTCTTCTGCCGCACGACTGAGTCGGTCGTGCTCGTCCACCTGTGCTGCATGAGTCTGTTCCCATCGCACTCTCTCTCGGCGTCGGCCTTCGACCCAGCCCTCGTAGCCGCCCCCGTAGAGTCGCGGTACGCCATCCTGGCTCGGGTCCAGGTCCAGAAAGTGGGTCGCGACGTCGCGCAACAGGGCCCTGTCGTGGCTGGCCAGGCCAATCGCGCCGGGGTGTTCCCGCAGTCGTTCCGTCAGGAACGCCAGTCCGGACGCGTCGAGGTGGTTGGTCGGCTCGTCCAGCAGGAGTATGTCGTGCCGGGCGCCGAGGACGCATGCCAGTCGCACCCGGTACCGCTGCCCCACCGACAGCGATGACAGCGGTTGTGCCCGATCCGTGCAGGCGGACAGTCCCTCCAGTGCCACGTCCACGCGGCGGTCGGCGTCCCATGCGTCCAGCAGCATGGCGCGGTCCAGCGCGGTGGCGTACGCGTCGTCGGCGCCGGGCCGCCCTTCGACCATCGCGGTGGTGGCACTGTCCAACGCCTGGAGAGCGTTGATGCTGTCGGCGATCTCCAGGTTCACGGCATCTCCGACGGTGCGGCCCTCGGAGATGTCGAGATGCTGTTCCACGGTGCCGACGCTCCCGCGGCGTGTGATGGTGCCGGCATCGGGGCGCCGGGCTCCCGCCAGAACCTCGAGCAGGGTGGTCTTGCCCCGCCCGTTCTCCCCCACCACCGCCAGTGCGGTGCCGGCGGACAGGGTCACATCGACCCCGGTGAGGACGGGCCGGCCCCCCAGGGCCACTGAGGCGCCGGTCAGACGGATGTGGGCGTGGGTGCCCGCAGGAAGATGATTGTTCGGTGTGTCAGGCATCGTGCTCTCTGCAGAGTTCGTCGCGGAGCCGGACAGCACGAATACGCCGTCCGGCCGGTGGGCCGTCGACGGCGTGCAGAGATCAGAGGTGAAGTGTGGACCCTGCCGCCGTCAGCGGCGGGACCAGGGCTTCAGGGAGTACGCACCGGGATTCATGGCGGCCAACATACATCAGTCGGCGCGCCCGTGTCCACGGAGTTCATCAAACTGCGCCTGCAGTTGGTCGATATCACGCTGGTACAGGCCGGTGAGTCTGTCGATGTACTCACGGTCCCACCGTGGCGTGATGTGCTTGCTGCAGTTGGCGTCCGAGGCGACGAGTTCCACGACGATCGCCCGCTCCACGTGGCCTGTGTACGTCTTCTCCCCCATCGTGCGCAGTCGCTCGATCAGCGCGGGATCCTGCTCCGGCTCGACGGTCCGCGCGTGGCCGAACACCTTGAGCCGGCTGCGGGTGGGGTAGTCCACGAAGAACAGGCAGACCCGCCCGTCGGAGTCGATGTCGCCGGTGGACACGTACTGTTGGTTGCCGCGGAACTCCACCCAGGACAGCGTGGTGTCACCGTCGACATGGACGAATCCCGCGGGCCCGCCGCGATGTTGCACATAGGGCCACCCCGATTCGGTGACCGTGGACAGGAAGAAGTGGTCGGCCCGCCTGATCTGGGCGATGTCCGTGCCCTCGAGCGCGAATTCGCCGGTCTGCTCGGGTCGGTTGACGCCCACGGCCTCCTGCCTGGCGCGTGCGGCGGGGCCGAATGCGATCTCCGGATAGCGGTTGGCGGTCATGGCATCGACACTAACGGCGTCGGCACCGGTCTAGGTACGCGCCGCGTCGCCCCATCTCGTCAATTAAGGTTGACGAGGGGGTGGGGTCAACGTAGATTGACGTCGGGGGTGGTTACGGTGGAAACCGCACTGGGATACGACGACGACGAGGGCGGGCCGGTCGCCCGACTGGCCGCGATCGCGGGAGCCAAGGCAGATCTCGCGCGTGAGGAGGCGGCAGCCGTCCGTCACGCCCGTATTCATGGGATGAGCTGGGCGGAGATCGGACTCGTGCTGGGCGTGAGCAAGCAAGCGCTGCACAAGCGCTTCGGGAAGGTGGGCTGATCACTGTCGAGGACGACGAGGCCGGCGGCGGAGTTCCTCCGGCAACTGGTGACGCTCGCACCGAGCCCGCCGCGGTTGCGGAACGCGATCAAGGCGGGACTGACGGTTCTCCTGTGTCTGTCGGTCCCCACCCTGCTCGGACGGCCGGACCTCGGACTGCTGACGGTCACGGGGACCTTCGCGGTCCTGTACGCCCCGGCTGCTCCCCTGCGCCGACGCGCGGTCACGGTGGCGGGGATCGGCCTGGGGCTGATCGGTGCGACGGCCTTGGGGGCGTTCACCGCGGGGTCCGTCGCGTTCTTTGCCGTCTCTGCGATCCTCCTCGCCATGGTGACCGCCGGGCTGTGTCTTGCGCTCCGGGTCGGGCCACCCGGCTCCTACTTCCTCGTCTTGTGCGCGGGAATCGCCTATCTGCTCGTCGGTGAGCACGGAACCGCGCCCTGGCTCGTGCCGGCGATGACCGCGGTCGGTGCGACCGTCGCGTGGGCGGTGACGATGGCCGAGCTCATCCCCGACCCGCGACGGCCCGAGCGCCTCGCGGTGAAGGCTGCCGCCGATGCGGTGACCGCGTACGCAGCTTCCGAACCGGGGCCGGACGGCCGCCCGCTGCACCGGGCAGCCGCCCATGCCCTCGCGTCCGCGGAGGAAGCAGTCGCCGAAGGGATGTGGACCGCCGACCGGTCGCTCGCCGCCGCGCTGGAGGGTGCGCACCGCGAATACGCCGAGCGCAGTGCTCGGGCGAAGCTGCACGTCGTTCCAGGGGAGGAACTCGGGTGGGATCCCCGCAATCCCGACGCCGGTCGGTGGATCGAGGACGATGCGGGGCATGCGGACGTCGAGATGCCGACGGCGGAGGCCGCCGGACGTGTCGAGAACGCACTCTCCGACGATGAGTTGCGCAGCACGGGCTCGCTGCGACGTCGGCTGGCGGACGGACTGCGGTGGCCGGGTGAGCCGTGGTCGGTGGCGCTCTCCGTAGGAGTGGCCACGGCGATTTCGATACTCGTACTGCTGGCCATCAGTGGACCAGATCAGCCGCACCTGTACTGGGTGGTGGCCTTCTCGGCGCTCGTGCTCCACCAGGGCGGTCCCCGTGTCGCCCGGACCCACCGCGCTCTCCACCGGTTGACGGGGACGGTGCTCGGGCTGGGTCTGTTCCTGTTGCTGACGCTGGTCCATCCCTCGGGGTGGTGGCTGATCGTCCTCATCGTCACGCTGCAGTTCGCCATCGAGCTGCTCGTCACCCGCAACTACGGGCTGGCGGTCACGCTCATCACCCCGCTCGCCCTCCTCGTCGCGACCGGCGGGCAGATGCCGGAGGACCCGTTGGCGCTGACCGGTGAGCGGCTGCTCGACACGGTGATCGGCGTCGTCGTCGCCATCGTCGTCCTGTGGACACTCGGACGTCGAGCGCCCCACCGGGCGGTCCGCGGCGATACCCGTCGCGCTCTCGCAGAGCTCGCGGAGTTCGCCCGCGGCGACGCACAGACCCCGACGGAACCGACTCTGGCCTCCGCGCTGCGCGACCTCAACACCAGCACGACCCTCCTGATCGCGGACGGGCACGGCGATTCGGCCGAGGCCCGCACCGCCGAGGCGGTCACCTACGCGGGCTACCTCATGCTCGGCACGCTCCATCGGCAGACCGTCCGCATGTCCGCACCGCGCTGGGTCGCGCTCGCCTCGGCCGAGCTGCCCTCCGGGGTGCGGTCGGTGGGCGCCGAGCACCCGGCGGACGTGGCGATCCGCCACGAGTGCCGGCGGGCCGGCGCGGCGATCGACTGAGGCTCCGCAGCAACCGGAGGTGACTGGCCGCGGTCCGTGACAGGTCAGGACCGCGACGGCGCCTTCCCCACGTATTTGGCCAGGTGCTCGCCGGTCACTGTCGAGGGGTCGGTGATGAGGTCGGTGGGTGTCCCCTCGAACACGACGCGCCCGCCGTCGTGGCCGGCACCGGGACCGAGATCGATGATCCAGTCCGCGTGCGCCATCACGGCCTGGTGGTGCTCGATCACGATCACGGACTTGCCCGAATCGACCAGCCGGTCGAGCATCCCCAACAAGTTCTGTACGTCGGCGAGGTGCAGACCGGTGGTGGGCTCGTCGAGGACGTACACCTCGGCCTTGTCCGCCATCTGGGCGGCCAGCTTGAGCCGCTGCCGCTCGCCGCCGGACAGTGTCGTGAGGGGCTGGCCGATCGTCACGTACCCCAGCCCCACATCGCGCAGCCGGACGAGGATCTTGTGGGCGGCCCGGATGCGCCCCTCCCCCTGCCCGAAGAACTCCTCGGCGGTGGCCACCGACATACCCAGGACGTCGGCGATGTTCCGACCGCCGAACTCGTAGTCCAGCACCTCCGACTGGAAGCGTTTGCCCTCGCAGTCCTCGCACGTGGTGGCGACACCCGCCATCATCCCGAGATCTGAATAGACCACCCCGGCGCCCTTGCAGGTGGGACACGCGCCGTCCGAGTTGGGGCTGAACAGGGCGGGTTTGACGCCGTTGGCTTTGGCGAAGGCCTTGCGGATCGGCTCGAGCAGCCCGGTGTAGGTGGCGGGGTTACTCCGGCGGGAGCCGCGGATCGCTGTCTGGTCGATCGCCACCACCCCGTCGCGGGGCGAGACCGAGCCGTGGATCAACGAACTCTTGCCCGACCCCGCGACTCCCGTCACCACGCACAGCACGCCGAGCGGGATGTCCACGTCCACCCCGCGGACGTTGTGCGCGGTGGCGCCCCGCACCTCCAGCACACCGGAGGCCGGGCGCACGGCGTCCTTGAGTCTCGCGCGGTCATCGAGGTGCCGACCGGTGACGGTCTCGCTCGCGCGCAGTCCTTCGACGGAGCCCTCGAAGCAGATCTCACCACCCTCGGAGCCGGCGCCGGGTCCGAGGTCCACCACGTGGTCCGCGATCGCGATGGTCTCCGGCTTGTGCTCCACCACCAGGAGCGTGTTGCCCTTGTCCCGCAGCCGCAGCAACAGGTTGTTCATCCGCTGGATGTCGTGCGGGTGCAGGCCGATCGTCGGCTCGTCGAAGACGTAGGTGACGTCGGTGAGGGCCGACCCGAGGTGGCGGATCATCTTGACCCGCTGCGCCTCGCCACCCGAGAGCGACCCCGCCGGCCGGTCTAACGAGAGGTAGCCGAGACCGATCTCGACGAACGAGTCGAGCGTGTGCTGCAACGACTTCAGCAGCGGGGCGACCGACGGCTCGTCCAGGCCTCGCAGCCACTCCGCGAGGTCGGTGATCTGCATCGACGAGACGTCGGCGATGTTCATCGCGCCGATGCGCGAGGACCGGGCGCCCTCGTTGAGGCGGGTGCCGCCGCAATCCGGGCAGGTGGTGAACACGACCGCGCGCTCGACGAAGGCGCGGATGTGGGGCTGCATCGCCTCGACGTCCTTGGCGAGCATCGACTTCTGGATCTTGGGGATCAGCCCCTCGAAGGTCACGTTGATGCCTTCGGCCTTGATCCTGGTGGGCTCGAGCCGCAGGAGACGGTGCATTTCCTCGTCCGAGAAGTCCTTCACCGGTTTGTCCATGTCGAAGTATCCGGAGCCGGCATAGATGCGGCCGTACCAGCCGTCCATCGAGTACCCCGGCACGGTGATCGCGCCCTCGGCGAGCGACTTGGATCGGTCCACCAGGGCGTCGATGTCGAAGTCGGACACGCTGCCCCGGCCCTCACAGCGCACGCACATACCACCGGTGATCGAGAACTCCGCCTTCTCCCGCGTCCCGTCGGCCTTCTTGAGCACCCCCGAGCCGGTGGCCGACGCCACGTTGAACGAGTACGCCTTGGGCCCGCCCAGGTGGGGCTCGGCCAGGCGGCTGAAGAGGATCCGCAGCATCGCGCCCGTGTCCGTGGCGGTCCCCACGGTCGACCTGGGGTCGGACCCCATCCGCTCCTGGTCCACGACGATCGCCGTGGTCAACCCCTCGAGGACGTCCACGTCGGGCCGGGCGAGCGTCGGCATGAAGCCCTGGAGGAAGGCGCTGTAGGTCTCGTTGATCATCCGCTGGGACTCGGCCGCGATGGTGGCGAACACCAGCGAGCTCTTCCCGGAGCCGGACACGCCGGTGAACACGGTCAGGCGTCGCTTGGGCAGCTCGACATCAACCGACCTGAGATTGTTCTCCCGCGCACCGAGGACGCGGATGATGTCGTGGCTGTCTGCGGTGTGGATGCTCATCGCGGTTCTCCTCGTCGGGCCGGTACCCCCGATACGCTAGACCCGGCCGGGCGAGAAGTGGAACAGCCACGCGACCGCAGTCCTGCCATCGCACGACGCGTCGGACCTCATCCGCGCGCCTGGGTCTCCATCGCCAGGTCGTGAAGCCGGGCGAAGCGACGGAACTCGTCGTCGTCCCAACCTTCTCGGCCGGTGGCCGCCGCCCACCCGTCGAGGATCTGGTGATCGTAGAGATGCCCGTATCCCTGCGATCCTCCGATCGCATTGCCCAGGTCCGCGGTCACCTGGAAGAAGGTGAGGACGGGCATGTAGAACATCCCGGGGTGGCGGCCCTTCCCCGGAGGTTCGGCTAGCCATGCCGGGCGCTCGAACAGCATGTTCGGGGTCCACCACACGACCGGGTCGGTCGCGTGCTGGACGTACAGCACGTGCGGCGGTATCCACGGGGTGTCATCGCTCCGGAACTCGGCCGGATCCTCCGAGAACCGGACCAGAAGCCCGTCCGCGTAGACCGGTTCGGTGACGGGCGACCCCGGGTCCCGTCGTTCGACGAGAGATTTCCAGATGCGGTTGGAGTTGGGCGGCCCCATCCACAGCACGCCGTCGACCGTGTTCCGGATGTCCCGGATCCCGGAGAACGCGGCCTCTCCCGCCTGGGTGCCCAGACTCTCGCCGTAGACGTACAGGTTCGGACGATGTGCATCCGGCGGCAGTGACTCCCGCCAGTTCACCACGGCCTCGATGAGCGACAGGCCCGCGGCCTCGGCCTTCTCCCTGTCGGCGAGGAACGAGATCCAGCTCGGTAGGTACGAGTACTGGGTTCCGACGATGGCCACATCGCCCGCGCTGAGCAGTTCGATCGCCTGGGCCGCGTGGGGATTGATCCAGCCGGTTCCGGTGGTCGGGACGATCACCACGGAATCGCGCTCCCAGGCCCGCGTGCGGTTGAGCTCCTCCACCACCAGGGCGGAGCGCTCGTCGTCGGTCGCGGCGGACTCCAGGCCCGCGTACAGGCGGATCGGCTCGAGAGCGTCCTCGCCCAGCAGGTCGGTCAACGCCGCCTGGTCGAGCCCACCACTGATGAAACGCCGGCCCTGCATGCCGAGATCGTCGAAATCCACGACCGATCCCGGCCCCCCGGATCGCTCGGGCGTCGTCGGACGCGTCGCGTCCGGTACGCGTTCGTCGTTCTGGACCCCGGAGACCCGGTTGGCCGCCTCGAAGAACAGCCGGGGCACCACTCCGTCGACCACGCCGAAGAGCAGTGCCGCGATCACGACGAAACCGGTGAGTCGGGCGGTGTACTCCCCCAGGTTGAACCGACGGCGGATCGTGCGGACGAACGCCCGGTATGCGGCCCGGATGCCGCGGGCGAGTACGAGCAGCCCCACGAACACCGCGAGGGCGATCCAGGGGATGCGCATGTAGTCGGCCCACGGGGGCCGGGGTGACTCCACCAGGTCCGAGACCTGATCCTGCCAGCGTATCGCGGTCGCGGTGGCCGTGATGAGGTACACGACCAGCACATACGGCGCTGACAGGCGGGCGAAGGCCAGTAGGCGATTGCCGAGTGCGTCGAGATCGCGGTGGACCCTGATGCGGGGAGCTGCCAGCCGCTGCCAGAGGGTCCGCAGAGCCACGCCGACGCCGTAGCCCACCGCCATGGAGACCCCGGTGACGATCCCCTGGTAGTGCCATGCGCGGGGCAACAGCGACGGCATGAGCGAGACCCATGCGGCCAGGGCCGCCATCACGAGCCCGGTGACCGAGGGGTGCCACCGGGTCCACCACCCCCGGAGAACTGTGACGATCGTGTTCACCGCAGCCGTTCGGCCCTTCTCGCGGCGGCCACCAGATCGGCGGACATCCGGGCCACCTCGGCCGGGTCCTCACCCTCGGCGATCGCGGTATCCAGGTCCTCACAGGCGCAGCGCAACTGGAACATCCGGTCCATCAGGTCGGCTGACTCCGTCTCGGTGAGCACGATGGTGCCCTCCGGGAGATCCTGCATCAGCAGGGACCGACGCTGCTCATATGCTCGCTGTCGGCACGATCGCCGGCAGTACCGACGGCGGCGCCCGGTGCTGCCCTCGTCCACCGGGCGACCGCACCACGCACACGAGGCCTCGCCCCGCCTGGGCGGGGCCTGCTCTGCCCTGACGTCGGTTTCCACGCATGTCAGGCTACCCACGAGGCCCCCGGGGTAGCACGGGACACGGGGGCGTGGGAACATTTCGGGGTTCTCTTGGCGTTGACAGGAGCAGGTACCACGCAGCGTCTGTGTCGATCCGCGGATATCGACCGAAGACGCGACACGGCAGAAGGAGTTCGCATGGCAGATCGAGTGCTCAGGGGCAGCCGCCTCGGTGCGGTGAGCTACGAGACGGACCGGGACCACGACCTCGCCCCCCGCCGGATGGCCAAGTACCAGACCCCCAACGGGGAGGTGTACGAGGTCCCGTTCGCTGATGACGCGGAGATCCCCGGCGCCTGGATGTGCAAGAACGGCCAGGAGGGCCAGCTCATCGACGGCCCGGCCGTCGAGGTGAAGAAGGGCAAGCCGCCACGCACCCACTGGGACATGCTGCTCGAGCGCAGGTCCCTCGAGGATCTCGAGGACCTGCTCAAGGAGCGCATGGACCTGCTCAAGAAGCGTCGTCGCGCCGGGTCGCGCTGACGCTCCCGTCGCGCCGAGCCGGAACTCCCCGTCCCTGAAGCCCAGGGACGGGGAGTTCTCTTTTCGGGCTCGCGGGGCGGGCCCGGGCGTCAGGCCGTCAGCGGCCGAGGAGTTCCCTGAGCTGCCGCCGCCGTTTCTGCCAGCCCCAGCGGGCGACGTTGACCGCGGCCTCGCGGAAGATCGACTCACTCATCTTGGAGTGCCCGACGGTGCGCTCGGTGAAGGTGATGGGCACCTCGACGACCTTGCGGCCGTTGCCCAGCAGACGCCAGGTCATGTCGATCTGGAAGCAGTACCCCTTGGACTCGATCGAATCCATGTCGAGCTCGGCGAGGGCGCCGGCGCGGTAGGCCCGGTAACCGGCCGTGATGTCCTTGATGCCCACCCCGAGCATGATGCGGGAGTAGACATTGCCTCCGCGCGAGATGACGTGCCGCTGCCACGGCCAGTTCACGACCCTGCCACCGGGCACGTACCGCGATCCGATGGCCAGGTCGGCGCCGGCGTCGACCGCCTCGAGCATGGCGGGGAGCCGCTCCGGCGGGTGGCTGCCGTCGGCGTCCATTTCGACCAGGACCGTGTAGTCGCGGGCCAGGCCCCAACGGAAACCCGCGATGTACGCGGCCCCGAGCCCCTCTTTGCCCTTGCGGTGCAGAACGGCGATGCGGCCGCGCGGGTCCTCGGCGGCCAGCCGGTCGGCGACCTCGCCGGTGCCGTCGGGGCTGTTGTCGTCGGCGATGAGGACCGACACGTCGGGCGCCGCGGCGAGCAGCCGCTCGACCACGACCGGCAGGGTGTCCCGCTCGTCGTAGGTCGGGATGATCACCAGAGTGCGCTCCGATGGCGCGGTGCTGCCCGGCATCGACGGATCGGTCACTTAGCTCTCCTCGTGGTCGTGTACGGGCCGGCGTCGGGAGTGGATGACCGCCCAGGCCAGTCCGACGAGCCCGATGAGGCAACACGCCACCTGCGGGATGCTGCCCGATCGGGTTGCCACTGTACCGGCCGAACCGATCTCCACCTGCGCCACCAACGCCGCGGGTTCGAAGATCTCCGTCTCCTGCTGAACGGCGCCGTCCGGTCCGATCACGGCGCTGACCCCACTGGTGGCGGCGATGAGTACAGGGACGTGATGCTCGACCGCACGCACCCGCGACATCGCCAACTGCTGGTATGTCATCGGTGACCGGCCGAACGTGGCGTTGTTCGTGGGGATGGTGAGCAACTGCGCGCCGTGGGCGACAGGCCCGCGCGCGGCGGAATCGAACGCCACCTCGAAGCAGATGGCCACCCCCATGTCCACCCCGGCGGCGGTCACCACGCCGTCGCCGTCGCCGGGCACGAAATGCCCGGCGGTGCGGGCGATCGGGAACAGCGCCTCGAGAGGCGCGCGCAGCGGTAGCCATTCGCCGAACGGCTGGATGTACTTCTTGTCGTGGCGGTCCGCGACCGGGTCCTCGCCGCGGTCGGCTGACTGTCCGTCCCACACCAGGTAGGAGTTCGTCGCCTCCCGCCCCTCGCCGGTCGGCAGCACGGTGCCGACGAGAATCGGCGCCCCGAGGCGGCGGGACAGTGCCGAGATCTGGTCGGCGGCTCGTTGATCGGCCAGCGGCGAGATGTCGGAGGCGTTCTCCGGCCACATGACCACATCCGGCCTCGGTACCTCACCGGCGTCGACGCGGTCGGCGAGTTCGCCGGTCACGCGCAGGTGATTGTTGAGGACGGCGCGTCGCTGGGCGTTGAAGTCCAGCCCGAGGCGCGGAACGTTGCCCTGGATGACCGCCACGTCGAGTGTCTGTGTGGGGTGTTCGTCACCGGGGTCGATCGCGGTGGCGGCGACCAGCCCGGCCGTGACCAGCGGGACCGCGAGGAGCCCGGTGGCGGTCCGCACCGGCCGGTCGCGTCGGAGAAGCAGGACGACGGCGAACCCGAGTGCCGTGCCGAGGGCCGCCACGACGAAGCCCATCAGCGGTGTCCCCCCGAGCGAGGCGAGCGGCAACAGGGGGCCGTCGGCCTGGCCGAACGCCAGCCTCCCCCACGGGAAACCACCCCACGGCCACGACGAGCGGATCCACTCCCACAGCGACCACCATCCCGCGACGCCGAGCAGAGCAGCAGCTGCGCGCCGGCCGTCGTGGCCGCCGGGGGTCAGCCCTGCGCGCAGGATGACCGCCGCGCCGGCGCCGAACGCCGCCAGGTACAGGGCCTCGACCACGGACAGGCCCCAGGCGGCGTAGGCGCCCACGTACAGGCCGACCCACGGCACGAGGAGCAGGAAGAACACCAGGCCGGCGAGAAACCCGACGAGTGCTCCGGTGCGCGCCCGGGGCGCGGTGCCCCGGACAGGAGAGAGGACGACGACGAGAACGGCGATCGCCGGCAGTGCCGTCCACCAGAGGCCAACCGGAGGGAACGAGGCGGCCAGCAGCGCACCGGAAGCGGCGGCTCCGACCAGCCGGAGCAGAAGCGGGATCACTCCGCCCGGCCGGCGGGCTCGCCGTCCACGACGAGGGCCCGCAAAACGGGGTCCGGGCCGGTGAGATCGGGCATCGGGGGCACCCCGGAGCGCGGATCGGTGGACCAGCGCTGGACGGCGTCGTCGGCCGCGACCACGGCGAGATCACCGGTCTGCCATCGGGCGAAGGAGGCCGGGGCCCCCGGCGCGAGCGTCCCGGACAGCCCGTCCCGGGCGCCGGCCGCGCGGCGGGCGCCGCGGGTGGTGGCGGTGAACGCGGCCCGGGGCGACAGCCCCCGCCCACCGGGGACGCTGGTCAGGGCACGCAGAGCGTCCCACGGGCGTGCTTCGCTGCCGGCGCGGACGGAGGCGGCCAGCGCCACGCCCGAGGCCGCGATCCGGACCAGGTCGAGACCGGTGAGGTCATCGACGAGCGGGCGCAGCAGCAGGACCGTGCCGACGGCCGAGAGCGCCGCCAGGTCGTCGTCACCGATCTCGGCCGCGCCGATCAGGATCGGCGTGCACCGCGCCACGGCCGGACCGCCCAGCTCGTCGGCGAGCCGCGTCAGCTCCCCGGCGAGCCGAGTGGGGTCGGTCCCGGGTTCGAGGACGACCCGCTCCCCCTCGCGCGCCCGGTCCGCGACGGCGTCCGGTCCGTGGGCTGCGGCCAGCCCCGTCAGTACGACGCCCGAGGCTGCCGCGGTGGCCGCGTCAATGGTGGTATCCGTATCGACCCTGCCAACGACACACTCGACGAACGGCGGAGCGACCCAGTCCCCCGCCAGATCGAGGTGGTGGGCCCCGGGGAACAGCGCGGGACCGGGCGCATCGGCTCCGGCCCAGACGACCTGCCCCTCCTCCCACGCCAGCGCGGTGGCGTCTCGCGAGGCGGGGGTGAGGACGCGGCCTCCGGTGACGAGAGTTGCAGGCATGATCCGAGTATCCCCGAGCCTCGCCCGCTGCGCGGAACCCGGCCACCCGTAGGGCTGAACTAGGCTCGGCAGTCATGACGGCCCCCGACTCCCCCACCGGCTCCGCCGACCGCTGTCCGGGAGTCCGGCGGGTGCACGCCGCCGCGGATGGCGGACTGGCCCGCCTCCGGTTCCCCGGCGGCCGACTGGAGCCCACGGACTGGGCCGCGCTCGCCCGGATCGCGGCAGACCACGGCAGCGATCTTCACCTCACCTCGCGGGGCAACGTGCAGATCCGGGGCGTGCGGGACGAGGCGCTCCTGCACGAGCGTGTCGCGCAGGCGGGGCTCCTGCCGAGCGCCGCCCACGACCGGGTACGCAACATCCTGGCCTCCCCGATGGCCGGCCGACTCGCCGGACATCATCGCCTCGGCGATCTGCCGGAGCGGCTCGACGCGGAGCTCCTGTCGAGGCAGGACGTGACGGCGCTCAGCGGGCGCTTCCTGTTCGGGTTCGACGACGGCTCGGGGGACGTCCTGGCCCACCGGCCCGACCTGGCGGCCGTCGCCGGGCACCCCGACGGGTTCCTCCGCCTGCACGTCCGTGGCCGTGACACCGGGATCGGCACCGCGATGGCGGACGCGGCGACCGTCCTCGCGGACGCCGCCGCCGCTTTCGACCGGAGCGCGGAACGGCAGTGGCGCGTCCCGCCGGTCGGGGAGCTGAACGACCTCGTCGTCGTCGCACTGTCCGAGCACCCACTGACCACCGGCCAGGCGGGCACCACCGGCGAGTCCAACTCGGGAGGTCCCGTCGATGGGGCCGTCGACCCCGCCGGCGGTGGCGCCCACACCGCGGCGGTGGAGGTGCCGCCGGTCGGCTGGATCGACACCGACGACGGCCTGGTCACCCTCCTGGCCGTGGTGCCCTTCGGCGTGGTCCCCGTCCGCCTGGCCGAGTTCCTCGGCGCGATCGAGCGGCCCAGCACCATCTCGGCGGAACGCGTGATCGGCCTACACGGTCTGACCGAGCACATGGCCGAGCAGGTCGTTCGGGTCCTCGCCCCGATGGGCATGGTCTTCGACGCGGCGTCACCGTGGGTGGAGGTGACCGCCTGCACCGGCCTGCCCGGGTGTTCCCGCTCGCACACCGACGTGCGCGCCGACGTCGCCGAATCGGTGCGCGCCGGCACGCTACCCGTGCTCGGCAGACAGCACTGGGTGGGTTGCGAACGGGCCTGCGGTGACACCGGGGCGGGTGAGCGCGTCACGGCGTCGCCGAGCGGCTACCACGTGGGTCGGTAAACGCGGGTCAGCGCGAGCCGAAGCGGTCGACGAGCCAGCGGGCCGCATCCTCGATCCGGTGAACGGTCTCGGGGGCGGGCGGGGCGTCGGCGGTCGTGGTGGGGCTGCGCGGCCGGTCGACCATCACCACCGGGATGCGCAGGGCCCGCGCCGCCTCCAGCTTGGCCGCAGACGCGCGGCCGCCGCTGTTTCGGGTGACCAGCACGTCGATCCGGTGCCGCGACATGAGCGTGCGCTCGGACTCGACGCCGAACGGCCCGCGGTCCAGGACGAGCAGATAGCGGTCCGGCAGCGGGCCGGGCGGTGGTTCGGAGCACCTGATGAGATACGAACCGCGGGCGTCGTCGGCGAACGCCGATGCCCCGAGCTTGCCGACAGTGAGCATGGGGCGCCGGAACCGCTCCCGCACCACCGCGACCGCGCCCTGCACGTCCGCGACGTGGATCCACTCGTCGCCCCCGGTCTCCGACCATTCAGGACGCTCCAACCGCAGCAGCGGGACCCCGGTCGCCGCGGCGGCGTGGAGAGCGTCGACCGAGATCTGCTCCGCGAACGGGTCGGTCGCATCGATCACCGCGCTCACGGAGTTCTCCCGCAGCCAGTGCGCTAGTCCCTCTGCGCCGCCGAACTCGCCGATCCGTACCTCGCCCCGGGGAAGCCGGGGGCGGGCCACCTTCCCGGCCAGGGCGGTCACCACCTCCAGCCCCGCGGTGACGAGCAGTTCCGCGAGATCGCGGGCCTCACCGGTGCCGCCCAGCACGAGGATGAGGCCGGGCCCGCCGACGGGCAGCCCCGACGCGGCAGCTGCACCGGCCGGCCGGGCGGCCCTCGTATCGTCGCCGGCCGCGTCTACGCGCGATGCCTCGAGGAGCGTGGGGAAACCGGGATGCGGGACCCCGGGCACGACCTCCCAGGAGACCCCGGCGGTGTCCAGAGCATCCGTCAGCTGCGAGGCCTCGTCATGCTGATCGGGAGTTCCGGCGAACAGGCACGCGACGCGGTCACCGCGCTCGAGAGCGGTCCGGATCTCGTCGAGCGCCCGGGTGTCCGAGAGTCCGGAACAGTCCACGACCCTCGCGGTGGGCGGCATCAGGGACATGGCCTCCCGGGGCACGAGGCCGTGGGCGTGGAGGCAGGTCCCGCTCATCGCGATCAGGC